>QMTB01000106.1 GCA_003649845.1 Thermoplasmata archaeon
ATACATTACATATTTAAGTAAATTAGGGCCGCCTAAAATCTGCTATTCCATTAGAGTGGAATCCCTGAGGGGGTAAGATCCAAAAGAGGATAAATAGAATCCATAGATTAGATTGCTATTCCTACAAGATTGATTTAATTTTGAAAATAATCAGATGCTATGTAGAAATAAAAAATATCCATTAGATGTATGAGTTGATACTCTAACCTATGGTATCCCAAAGAAGATAACTCTTAGGATAAAACCTATTGAGATAGCTGTACTTATCATTATAAGTGTTGATTTAATCATATCTTTGAATCCAAGTTCTTTTAATAGTACTGTAAATGTTGCTACGCATGGAAAGTATATTGTAAGCATTGTTACCGCTATAACTAGTTGCAGGGGATTCATATTTAATGGCAGTAGCATTCCTACAGCTAAATCTTTCCTTAGAAATCCTACTATTAATGCTGTACTAGCCTCTCCAGGTAAACCAAATAGAGTACTCATGAGAGGCATGAGTAGTTTTCCAATCCATTGTAACACCCCTAGGAAATAGAGTAGATTTACAAGGAATACACCTACCATTAGAAACGGTACTGCTTCTCCTAGAAACCATCTTACACGCATCCATGTTTTCTTAGAAACTGCTTTTATACTGGGGCGATGATAAGGTGGTACTTCTAGGAATATCTCCGGGCTTTCGCCTTTAACTGTTTTATTAAGTATTAAACCTATTATAAGATATAATGTGATTAGTACGAGGAATACTATAGCTATATATCTCATACCGTATTTTCCTAGTGCTCCAAATATCATAGCGGTTTGAGCCATACATGGTATTGCTATTGCTAGTAGAGTAGCTGATATAAATCTTTGTTTTCTAGTTTCAAGCGTCCTCGTTGCAAGAGCACCTGGTACATTACAGCCTAAACCTAGGAATGTTGGTACTATCCCATGTCCATGCATCCCTAGTTTATGGAAGATGTTATCTACTAGAGTAGCTAGTCTTGGTAGATAACCGCTATCTTCTAGTATTGATAATGTAAAATAGAATGCTATAATATATGGTAATACCAGCGCTATTGGTACGTATAAACCTGTTGTAAGTATCCCCATTGATTGAGTGAAATCTATTTCTCCATTGATTAACTGCCCTATGAGCATATCATGTATGAAACCAGATCCAAGGAGTTTACTTAATTGCATCATAATAGGTTTATAGATGTCTTCAAAAAATGGGTCTAATAGGAAATTGATGAGATTTTCACCTATAATTCTTACAAGCCAGAATGCTGCAAATATTATAATTATCGCAAAAGGTATACCTGTAACTGGTTTAATTGTTACCTCAGATATAATATCATATATGGTGTGATGTTTGTGTTCTACTTTTTCTACTTTCTTTATTATTGAACCTATCTCTATCCATCTCGCTTCATCACTAGTTGGTTTTATATGTTCCGCTGATTTAGCTTCTTTTATCCTAGATACAAGCGTTTTTATTCCTTCTCCTGTTAAAGCAACTGTCGGTACAACTGGTACTCCTAATATTTCTTCTAGTTTCTTCTCATCTATATGTATACCTAGATGTTTGGTTTCATCCCAGAGGTTTAATGCTATTATAACTGGTTTATCCCTTTCAAGGATCTGTAAAGTTAGATAGAGGTTTCTCTCTAGATTTGTTGCATCTATAACATTTATTACTATATCAGCTTCTTTGAACATCTTTAGAGCTACTTCTTCAGCTCTATTAGTTGGTTCTAGAGAATATGTTCCAGGTGCATCTATGATCTCTACTTTCTCTCCATCTATACGCATTCTTCCTTTAGAATAATCAACGGTTGTTCCAGGGTAGTTTGATGCTATAACATTAGCTCCAGTTAATCTTGAGAATACAACGCTTTTACCTACATTTGGATTACCCATTAGAACTATTCTCTTTATTTTACCACTTCCACTAGTATTTTTTGAGCCATGCCTCTACCTATAGTCATACTTGTTCCATTTACTTTTATAGTAATAGGACCTCTAAATGGCTGTCTTGTAATGATCTTGATTATTTTTCCTTCTATAATACCCATGATATTTAATCTATGTTTGAATCCTACTCCGCCAACTATATGAATAATTCTCGCTTTTTGCCCTGGTGGTATATCTACTAGTGGTATCCCTTGTCTCTCCATTTTATCTACCATTTAGAAAAAGTTTAAAGGCTATTAATAGAACATTATATAAGTATTTTGGCATACCTAATAAATTTAGGCATACCTAAATCTTTGATGGTTTTAGATTTAAAGCTCTCTCACATACATAAAGGTTAACTCCAACGTGTTTCCAACAATAAGATGCAACTACATATGGATCAGTAGGTACTCTACTCTTACAAAGCTCGATAGTAAAAGGTAGAATCCTATGTACACCATACAGCCAATTCTCAGCGGTACCAATGGTACCACCAAACCTTGGTATTAAATAATGTCCACCTTTATATAAATAGTATCCATTGATCTTGGAGATATTCTCACCAATAGATATGAATAGAGATTCATCAGGAGTAGGTAAACTAGTATGAGTCCAAGGATACATAATAAATTCGCCATAGGAATGATAAGATATAGCAATACGAATATTATTATGATCTTCAACTAGATGTTTAATAGCTCTAGTTTCATTTTCTGAGAAAGGATATCTACCATGATAATTCCAACTTTTATCAGGTAATAGAAAAGCTAGATGATAGCGATGTGGAAAGATATAAGGTAGATACCATAGATAACCATAGTTACGATTTAAATCAACACCATAAGAAGTAACCTCTCTCTTTAAACCAAAAGGTCCATGATTTGGAACTCTATTCTTACGCCAACCATACTCTACGCCATCTGGGTTAACCATTGGAACTATGAAGAGTTGAGTATTATCAATGATATCTCTAACTCTACTCTCCGATGGATCTTCATCTACCATGCCATCTCCATCATTATCAACACCATCAATGATATCCTCATTGACTCTACCATCGTGATCATCATCTGTATCGGGCTTACTATATGTTTCAACCATATATTTTATGAGAAATATCAATACTTCAAAAGAAGGCTTCTCGTTACCATGATGTGCACCCATCAATAGTACACCTGGTTCATCCTCTTCTACATCAGGATTATCAGATAGTTTAACCATCCAAATATCTCTACCCTCATAGGTTTTACCTATAGATTTTAACATCATAATATTAGAATAATTCTCCGCTAAACTATATAGAAGATTAGTCATAGATTGATAGGTATAATATTTATATGGATCAATATTTGAAGATGAAACAGTGATATAGACATTTGGAGAAATCAAAAGTAAAACTATAGTGATATATAGAAATCGCATATCAAATGCACCATTATTTTATTACAATATTATATATTTAATCATTTGGGTAGATATAATATATCTCTTCTCTATATATCCCTATAATATGTGTCTGGCAGTACCTGGTAAAATCATTGATATAAACGAGGATAAACAACATGCTACTGTAGACTATGGAGATGGAATTAAACGCACTGTAAACATCTCACTTGTAGATGCTAAGATTGGAACCTATGTATTAGTACATGCTGGCTTTGCTATACAAACTGTTGATCCAAAAGAAGCAGAAGAAACATTGGAGCTTTTCAGAGAGATGATTAGAGAAGAAGGAGGATAGATATTTGTTTTCACTTAGAGATAGAAATCTTGCTAGAGAAATTATCTCTAATCTCAAGGAGAAGGATTTATCTCTAAATTTTATGCATGTATGTGGAACACATCAGGATACACTTATGAAGCATGGTTTAGATGTTCTATTCAAAGAATGCGGTGTCAACATTATACAAGGACCTGGATGCCCAGTATGTGTAACTACTCCTAGGGAGATAGAGGAGATGATTCTACTAGCTAGAGAAGGAAAAACCGTTGCAACATTTGGAGATATGATACAGGTACCTGGAGAGAAACAATCACTTAGAGATCTAAGAGGAGAAGGATGTGATATAAGAACAGTGTACGGAATAGAAGATGCAGTAGATATAGCTAGAAGAGAGGAGGATAGAGAAGTAGTTTTTATGGCAGTTGGTTTTGAAACAACAGCACCATCAACAGCTTCTGTAGTACAGCAACATCCACCGGAAAATTTTTCTATACTATGCTGTCATCGTACTATACCAGAGGCTTTAGATGCAATACTAAGTATGGGTGAGATAAGATTAGATGGACTTATAGATCCAGGGCATGTATCAACAATTATTGGAGTAAAACCATATAAATTTTTAACAGAAAAATATGGTATACCACAGGTTATAGCAGGTTTTGAACCTCTAGATTTGATAATGGCTGTATGGTTGTTAGTAAAGCAGATAGAGAAGGATAAACCAAAAGTTGAAAACGAATATACTAGAGCTGTAAAAGAAGAGGGTAATATAGTAGCTCAAAAACTATTAAAAGAAGTATTTACATCGACAGATATAAAATGGCGTGGTTTTCCAGTTATACCAGAATCTGGTCTTATATTAAGAGATAGACACCAGGAATATGATGCTAGAAGAAAATATGAAGATATATTATCAAAACTTTCTGGTAAAACCTTTAGAGAACCACCTGGTTGTAGATGCGGAGAGTTACTGAGAGGATTAATAGAACCACAGGAGTGCCCTCTATTTGGAAAGATATGTACACCCTCCCATCCAGTTGGACCTTGTATGGTAAGTGTAGAAGGTAGTTGTAATATTACATTTAAATATTCTAAGAGGAAAATAGAGTAAAATTCATAAAGGTAGATATATATCTTATTAATAAGGAGTAACGATAGCTATGGCTACAGAGCGGAAGAAAGAACTTGACAGGAAACGTACAGAATGGAGACAGAAACATAGAACGTTAAACGGTAGAATAATACTTTACCCCGATAAACCACCGGAGCATATAAATGCAAGGGGTAATAAATTGTATTATTGGTTCTGGAAGAATATTCTATTGCTTATGACTCCGCAGGATATACCCGCTTTAATTACTTCTATGAAAAATAGAATAAGCCATGAAACCGATGGGAGGAAGATAAGGAAATTCAGAACAATGATTGGAATGGCAGATGATGCATATAAACTCAAACAATTAGAAGATATCGAAACAGTTGATCCAGAATTACAACTAGGAGAACCTGTTAAATATAATCCAGATAATGGTATAATCTATAAAGATGGAATGATGTACACCATTGATTTCTCAGAGGATGAAGATACCATTATCATTAGAAATATAGATGGAGTAATAGTTGATATACAATATGATTAAGGAGAAAAACTAGATTCGCCAACATATAATTATAATGAGGAACGTTGTTTGACTATTTTTCCATGGTTTCATCTTGATTTAGTTTCTTCTCTGCAATAATATTTGTTAACCAAAAATAGAGGTATACGATAGAAAATTCTATTCCAAATATCAATAGGAACCATCCAAAGGTTCCAACTATCTTCAATAAATCCTCTATATATAGAGGATTTATTGAAGATAGTTGGAACCTTTGGATGGTTCCTATTGATATTTGGAATAG
>QMTB01000107.1 GCA_003649845.1 Thermoplasmata archaeon
CTATTAATTTTTCTTTCCTTTTAGTATTTCGAGTTTTTTATTATTCAAATACTGATTCCTATAAATATAATGTATTAGATTGATAGAAAAAAATTGTTTTTTAGAAGAGATACTAAAAAATTAATTTAATACAGATGTTTATCCTCTCTTGTAATGATAGATGTAACACTTTAGCGATGGAAATGAATATCTAAACTATTTTATTTCTCGTCTCTGAAATTTTAGGACTCCAAAGAGGAGTATTAGAAATGTTAAACTTAGCCAGACTGTCAACGAGATTATTGGTGATATATATTCATTCCTAGAGAGTGTAGTATACATAGCTCCTATATCAGCATCATAAAGTTTACTAGGATCAACTGCATCATATGTTCCTGTAAAAGAACCTAAAATCGCTTGGAGTATAGGACTCATACGATACCCTGTGCTATCTAAAAACACCATATAGGAATTCCCTAGATGATAGTTAACATCTACCCATACACCATATGGTTCATAAATACCAGCGGTTTCCATATAACCTCTGAATATCATAAATCCAAAGAAGATAGCTACAGTGATAGCTACTAGAGATATAATGGTTTTAAATCTACTAATTGAGAAACAAGAGAAAGCAGTTGCTAAAGCACCAAAGGTTAAAGCAACGAAGAAGGCGTAGAGTATCAAGGATGGTATCAAACTAGCCATAGTATCAAGAACGAGAGGATCTATCGGTAATAGGAAATATATCAATAGAGGTGTTAGCAGGATAACAATTGTTTCTAAAATCATTATATTGATTAGAAAAGCAAGGTATTTACCTATAACTATTTCCTCTCTTCTAATAGGTTTACTGGTAAGTAAAAGTAGGGTTCCATCTTGTTCTTCTTTAGATATAAAATCTCCACATGTAACAGAGATTAATAGAACAAGGGGTATACCAGCTATCCAAATGAAAGTCATTAATATATAAACCATGGTTATCATCTGAATCTGCGTAGCCATAGTCATAGTATCAAAGTTAAATATTACATCTCTTGGTGCTATAATAGAAAAAATAATAGGTGCCAATAAAACTACTATTAGAAAGATAATAGTTCTTTTAAGGTTAAATAAATCTTCAAGGGTTTTAAACATAACTACATGAAATCTCATTTCCAAAACCTCCAAAAAGATTTATGATTATCTTGTATAACTGCTTCTTGTTTCTCTTCACCTTCTCCAACTAGTTGCATAAATACACTTTCAAGGTCAGAGGTTTCTAAATTGAATTTTTCAAGCCATACATCATTCTTTAGAATAACTTCTGTAATATTCTTTTTAAATTGTGATTCATCTCCCTCTGCAACAACATGAATCACATCATTTTCATCTATTTCACCATATTTTATATATCCTCTAGCTTCTAGATCAGATAAAATCTTTTTATTATCAGAGGTTTTAAGTATAAAACGGTTACCAGATATTTTTTTCTTAAGACTTGTTACATCGCTTTCAACTACTATTTTACCATGATTAATAAGTGTAACCTCGTCAACAAGTTTCTCTAATTCTGCGAGGATGTGAGAACTTATAAAGACAGTGATCTTATTTTCCCTAGAGAGTTCTTTGAGATTTTCAATAATTGAAAATCTACCAGCTGGGTCGAGGTTAGCAGTTGGTTCATCTAAAATCAAAATCTCAGGTTCATGAATCATACTCTGCGCTAGAGAAAGTTTTTGTCTCATACCTGCAGAGAAACCTCTGATCTTTTTTTCAGCAAAATCTTCTATGTTAAGCCATTTAAGTAATTCTGAAGTTCGTGCAGTAGCTCTCTGCTTAGATAATCCACAGATCATTCCCATGTATACTAGATATTTATGCGCTGTCATATCTTCATAAAATTTAGGATGTTCAGGTGAATAACCTAGGAATTGTTTAGATTCCATTGAACCTAAAGGATATCCTTTGATTGTACCTGATCCATCAGTTGGACGAAGAGCCCCTATGAGCATTTTCATAGTTGTAGATTTACCGGCACCGTTTGGACCTATAAAACCATTGATTGTACCTTCTTTAATCTTTATGTCTATATGATCTACAGCTATAAGATCTCCGAATACCTTTGTCAATCCATTGGTTTCAATTGCAAAACTCATTTGAAATCTCCCTCCCTAGATGTAACTAGTTTCTTCTGATTGGAGAATCTTCTATATAATATTGGATATACTTTAGGGAGGAAAAGGACTATTAAAAATATTGTAGATGCAATAGTTAAAGGTATCAATGCCGCAGATTTTTTTTCAACAATAACCTCTACAGAGACATATGACCCCTTACCATATCGATCTATAGAATATACTGTGATCTTTCTTACTCCTTTTTTAAGATCGATTTCAGCTTTCTCTTCAAAGGTTTTAGCGATTTTTCTATTATCCACCATAATTATTTTAATAGTTTCATTGGCATCTTCACTCCATATAATCTCCACTGGCGAGGAAACAACCTCGTTATCAGATGGAGAAGAAATATTTATACCTCCACCTATTTTTAATAAATACAATTCTCCACTTCCACCGTATGTTACAATATTATCTCCAAGTCCAACGATATCTGTACCTTTAGCTATAAAATCACTGATCACCTCTCCTCTAATTAAATCAACTATCACAAGTTTTAGCTGCTTCTGGTTTCCTTCACCGAGAGCCATAATTAATGCTATCTCATCAATAGCATCTCCTGTTAAATCAGACAATCGTTTAGCAAAGATAGCAGGTTGCCATCTTATATTACTAACATCTAAAGTAGAATCAAATGGTTCGATATTTATTGTTTTAAGTAATTCATCATTATAAACATCATATATTAATACCTCAGCACCTTCATCCCAAGGGAGAGATCTACCTATAGCTAATTCATCTATACCATCTCCATTGATATCATCTATAGAGCATGCTGGCATAATAGTTTGAATACCTAGAATATCACGGATCATCCATGTTTCTTTTATCCCTTGATAACTCCAGATAACCTCATCGTTTCTCCCATTTATAATTTCAAGTTTAGGACCAGAATTACTATGAGCATAGAAGATAATGCTATCATTTGAGTTATCTGAATTGAAATCAGAAGCAGCTATAGAAAAAGATGTACCATCTTTCTCTAATTCTAATATTTCAGATCCATCTTTCCCACTTATTATCTCATAAACAGAAGGGGAATCTTTTATATGTTTCTTAAAGATGATATCTGAAATGTTATCGCCATTTGCATCTTGAATAACTTTTACTCTATCTCTATCTATATCTCCATCATCATATGAAATCTCTATTTTAGGTGAATAATCAAGATAACCATTAGAAATAACGCTGTTAAGTATCCACATGTCATTCCAAGAAACCATGAGTAATTCATCATAACCATCTTGATTAACATCACCCAATGAGAAATACCTCATGCGATCACTTTTAGTCCAATTCCATTGGAATTCCTCCATTGGGTTTTCACCAAATGGTGATTCATATAGTCGTGCATCATATGTTCTAGTCCAAACAATTTCACCAGAGGTGCTATCAAGTATATATACCTCTTTCCAACTTCCTGCGATAAAATCTGGTATTCCATCTCCTGTGATATCACTTATTGTATCCAATGAGGTAATAATTTTTCTTATCCTATGATTCTCCATCTCTTCAAATTCTTTTGATCCCAAAGATTTCATGAAATGCGGATTATTATAAATTGTCTCCCATCTTCCATAGTATGTGGCATTAGTTAGAGGTTTCTCGTAAATGATATCTCCATTGTTCCCAGAAAAAACTACTATTCTAGTATACTCGCCATATTCATCTCCACTTCCCCAATCAGCAAAACACTGTTTATAGGCAATGATGTCCATTTTACCATCACCGTTCAGATCATGGGTTACTTTGATACCACGTAGACCACCGGTGAGTAGATACTCTTCATAGGGCATCTCATACTTCCAGGCAACCTTCTCAGTTTCTCCATCAACAACAAATATAACTCTTGAACTGCTTTCTTCAAGAAAATCTTCTTCATTTAAACCTTCAGTTGAATAAACTAGTAAATCCTCCTCATTGGAACCAGTGACATCGACTACATCAACCTTAATATTATTAAGACGGGGATAATCCCATATAACCTCTCCATTGGAATCTAATCTCATAACATCACCGTAGTTTGATATAAAAAGAAAATTGCCTCCACCTAAATCTTTAACAAAATAATTGTTAAAACCATAGGATCTTGATGTAGAATTAATAGAGAGAGTTTTGAATGTAGTGCAATTCTTAGGGTATATTAATTTAATTTTTTCATTTGACCCAGATTTCCCTATAGGTAATAAGATATAAGTCTCATTTCTAGGGGATTTAACATTAAAAGTTTCAATTTTATTAACGATACTAAGCTCTATGTTCTCGTTTTTTGATATAATATTACAGGTTGAAGGATCAATTATATATATCCCCTCTTGAGCACCTTGATATTCTTCACCTAATCTTCTTCCAGGATAAGTATATACAAGAATCTCAAGGTTTCCATCTCCAGTTACATCAGATATTTTTCTAGCACGGAGATTAAAGAAATTATAATTTAGAGAGGATGTAGGGAGAGGATAATCTCCATAATATGAATATAATAACTCATCTACATACTCTATTATCTCAACTGAATTGAGGATATCTCCTGTTTCGAAATCTAAAATATATACATAGCCATCCTCAGAACAAACAGCTAGTTTATCGCTACCATCAATAGTTACTGGAATTATATCCCAAACTGAACGTTTAACTTTTCCTACAACCTGCTTAGTAGAAGGATTAACTACAGAATAGTATTTAGAAACTAATTTACTCCAAACTATATTATCTAGATCTCCAGTGAAACGATAAACATATCCATTTTGATCTCCAACGATAACATCTCCATCCATCAAGACAATATCCCACATGTTATCACTGCTTTCATATGAATTTATCTCCTCTCCAGTCTCACTATCAATACAATATATTCTATAACCAGCTGTTAGATATATACGATCTCCTGAATCAGAGATTTCAAGATCATAAACATTAGTTTGTTTCATAGTCCAAAGCATATCTATATCAAATACCTCAGTTTCACTTGAAAACTCCCAGAGTTTTTCACCGGTTAAACTATCAAAACATAGAACATTTGGAAAATAAGTGTTAGCAGTAGTGGCTACTATTTCTCTATAATTATTCTCATTGATATCAGGTATACTTTTTACATTAGTCACTGAACTACCTGTCTGAATAAAATTTTCTAAACTTCCATTTGAGGAAAAAATATATACACCCAGCTGTGTACCAAAGAAGATGTAGATAGTAGAGTTTGATTCTAAAAGATTATCAACCTCTATATCACTGGTAATAGATCCAGAAACACCATTTTGTATTATATCAACAGATGCAGCCTTAGAAGAATGTGTCAAGAATAATATTATGAACAGTAATCCTAAGGATACAATAAAAGATTCTTTAAACCGCATCACCATCATCCATCCTAAGAGCATCAATAATTTAATAATAAATAAAGTTAATGGATATTTTGA
>QMTB01000108.1 GCA_003649845.1 Thermoplasmata archaeon
GGGGGCACACGCAGTTGGTACTGCGTGTAAATTGTTGAAAAAATGGGTATTGAAGAACCTTATGAAAAATTATAAGGAACAGATGAGTTTAGGAGAGGGTTAGTAAAACTGCAAAAGTTTTGTAACAGGATTTAGAGAAAAACGCTTTTTGATATATGCAGATAGAGATTGATCCAAAAGATATTTTTTCTAAAACTCTAGATCTTGAATAGTTGAATTTCCCGTAAACTATTTATTAGATGAGTTGGTATAGTATTTATTGGTAGAGAGGTCGTGGCAGTTAACAGTTACAATAAAACTAAAATGGAGGTTTTTTCGAAGCTATGGATAGGAGATGACCATAGTTTTAGATGCCCAGAATGTGGTGGCCAACTTATTGTTATACAAGCTGAACCTCTAGAGAGTTATGATACTCCCGCTACTAAATATGAAACAGTTATTGAATGTTCATCCTGCTCTTACCATGCGAGAGCAGAGTCTTATACTATTCTCGGTAGTGTAAAAGATTTTGATATGGAACATATAGAGGTATCTGGATGGTCTGAAAGCGGTAGTAGATTTGTATACAAATATGAACATCTCGTGGATTATAATCTACTAAGTAAACTTAGGAAAACAGGCGATATTGTTGAATTTCTAATAGTAGATGATTATGTAATTCAAGTTATCGGTTGATATCACTTCTAATTTTAGTGTAAAAATAACACCAAGTGTTTATATAGTAGAAGCAGTAAATTTTTGATTAGTGGTGAGATAGATGAAAAAGAAGCAGATTCCACAGGAAATACCTATCATATGGGTAAATGTAGTGGAATCATTCTCTCAATAATTCTATTATAAAAACCCTCAGTAGTACATATAATTATCCTCTTCCTCTCTATCATTGATTCCTATTCTCTTACCGCGATGATGTTTAATGAATTTATATTGGCGTTTCTTTTGAACGAATTTAAAATCATTTCTAAGTAATCTAATATAGGTTTTATCTGGAAGAGGATCCAACTGAATTACACCCATTATCTGAAGTTTATATAATGTTTTATCAATTGTTTTCCTTGAGAGATGTAAAGATTTCTCTAGATCTTCAATGGTGATAGGATATTTCTCCTGTAGGATTCTAATAATCTGTTCCTCATAGGTTCCAACTGTTATCTCTATCATGATTATTCATACGCTCTTTTTCCTTCTTTATCCTTTTTAAATAATTCCAATACATCTTTTCTCATCTCAGAAGGATAACCATCTGGAAACTCTATACATCCCTTACATATATCAAACCCAATTACCTCTTGTAAATCATTTACACTTATATAGGCTAGGGAATCAGCTCCTATCTCCTTGCATATCTCATCCCAATCTTTTATTCCACCATCTGGTGCACGAGCTATAAATTCTTTCTTACTTCTCATATCTATACCTAGATAACATGGAGCTATCAAAGGTGGACAACCTATTCTTATATGAACTTCTTTTGCCCCTGCTTTTCTTATACCTTCTACCAATCTTCTAACATTTGTACCTCTAACAATAGAATCATCTACAAGAATAACTCTCTTACCCTGTAGAACCGCTCTAAGATAGGAGATTCCTTCTTCTACAATTTTATCTCTACTTTCTTGTTTCTGTTGTATAAAAGAACGCTCGGCTTTATCCTTCATGATACCTTCATCTAATGGTATACCAGATTCCCTAGAATAGCCAAGGGCGTATCTCCTACCTGATTCTGGGACAGGAACTACTATATCTGCATCTACAGGATATTTTTTAGCAAGAACATGTCCAAGTCTCACTCTTATATCATGAACGGATCTACCTTTAATACGAGAATCAGGTTTTGCAAAGTATACAAACTCAAACATGCAGGGTTTCTCTCTTCTCCTGATAATTCTCTTCTCATATATGTTACCTTCCTTATCGATAACTACTACAGAGCCTCCTGGTATATCTTTTATATATCTGAAGTTTATCTTTTTAAACACCCTTGTTTCAGATGTAAAACAATACATTCCATCTTTTTCTCCAAGAACAAGTGGTCTAATCTTTCTAGGATCCGTTATAGCAAATAGATAGGGGTTCTCGCCAGAATCAGTGAGGAATAAACTAGAATAACTACCTTTAACCATATTCATAACTTTCTCTGCAGCTTCAAAAATAGTTTCAACAGTAATCTCTTTTTTATATAGCTGATCTGCCATCGGTAGCAGTAGACATTGTATATCACATTCTGTACGTGGTATTCTCTTTGTCATCTTTTTTATCTCATTGCAATTGATGATATTTCCATTATGTACAGCAGCGATGAAAGGATTCACTAGATACTCCGGTTGAGCATTTCTCTTCAAGGATTCTATGTCATCTAGACCGGCTGTCGAATATCTAGTATGACCTATACCTACAAAACCAGGTGTATCTATCTTCTTCTCTTCGTTAAATACATCTCTAACTAAACCTGCATCTTTAACTACATGTATATTTCCATCATACGTTAGTTTACCTGCAGAGGATTGCCCTCTATGTTGAATGGAAAATAAACTATGATATATAAGCCTAGAAACGGGTTTATTCCCAATTATACCAACTATACCACACATGGTTAGTAAGGTATAGAAAAAGATTATTATATATTTTCCATGGGTTTTCTCTAAATATTTTTAATTAATCCTCTATATTAAAAACTCCCCTTTTTTATATATTAATTCATCATCGGCATATACTTCGCCATTCTCTCTTAGATCACACATCATATCCCAGTGAAGACTGGATTTATTGACACTACCAGTTTCTGGGTAACCACTTCCAAGTGCAATATGTATTGTACCGCCTATTTTTTCATCAAATAATGTATTCTTTGTATACTGTTTTATCCCATAGTTTGTACCAAAAGCGAATTCTCCTATTCTCCTCGCTCCTTCATCCATGTTGAGCATGGTTTCTAAAAATTCTTCTCCTACTGTTGCTTTTGATTTTACTACTTTACCTTTTTCAAACCATAGCTGTATTCCATCAACTAATCTACCACCATATACAGTTGGAAAAGAATATCTAATATATCCTTCTGCTGTGTTTTCAATTGGTCCAGTAAATATCTCCCCATCTGGAAAATTTTCTTTACCATAACAGTTTATCCATTTCCTTTTAGATACTGATAGGGTTAGATCGGTATCCTCTGCAATTATATGTATCTTATCCTTTGCTTCTAGGATATCTATTAGATGCTGTTGTTTCTCTTTTAGTTTCCTCCAGAATTCTACAGGATCTTTTTCATCTACATGAGCTGCTTTAAATAGGAAATCTTCATATTCCATTAGAGACATTGAGGCATCCTGTGCTGCAGCATTAGTTGGAAACTGAGTTATACACCATCTGAGTTCTCCTTTAGCTGATCTTTCTAGAAAACGTTCATGTAACTCTTGTTGAGATCTACTTCTAATAGCTTGTTTCTTAGGATCCATATTAGTCATATATCGTGTATTCTCAGGACTAAGTATACTAAGTCTAACATCTACTTTCTCTAACTCATATTTGATAATAGGTGAAACATAGGTTAATTGTTCCTCTGAAGCATATTTAAAAAATAACTCTGATAGATCTTCAACTCCGATTTTAACATATGGATTTGCACCTATTTGCAAAGCTATCTTATATACTTCTTTTATCAGAGGAATTGAAAGATATCCTCCGTTTATCAAAAATAAATCGTTTTTCTTAATTGATAACGAGTGTCTTACTAATATCTCAGCTAATTTTCTAAGTCTCTCATCAACCATAATAATCTATCCTATAGTTTTTCCCATTCTCTTAGAACAGATTCCCATTTATATTTTTTAATACCCTCAATTTCATTTAGTTTCCTGATAATTTTTTCATAACCTTTTACAAGGGTTCTAGTCCTTATCTTTATTATAAAATCATATTTCCCTGCAACAGCAGCTACTCTAGTTACCCCTCTTATATCCCATAGTTTCCTCATAATATCTAATATTGGATACCCGGGTTTCATCTCTATAAATATATAGGCTTTAACTAAGGTTAAGGCATAAGATGCTATACCAAGTATCATAAGTATTATACCTATTCCTCTTATAGCTACCATAGTAGGATCTGTAGAGAAAGATGGAATTATATTGAGATATGCCAGTATTATAGATACGGGTATAGAGAATATTATAGCTGTTGATTTAACTGCTTGAGTAACACTCGCTTTACCTATTCCTAATGCCCTTATATATAATACCAGGGAGAAGAAGGTTCCAATACCCATGATGCTAATCCAGTTGAAAAATCTAAAAGCATAGATAATACCATTGAGCAGATGATTCGCTCCACTGGAGATATCATATATTAAAACAATTCCTGATGTTATAAGGAAAGCAAATAGTACATTCCAGAATCTAATATTTAAAGAATCATTTGGTTTTCCATTGATTTTTAATAATTTTAGTTTCCTCTGGTAGATAGATGATATCATCCAACCTGGGTTTATAACTAGAAATACTATAGCAAGGGAGAGTAAGTTGATATCCCCTGAGAAGCTTATTGAACCTAGTATAGCTCCAAATGTTACGATTAAAGCAGATTGAACCTCTACTAAGGTAGGCATATCTTTCTCTGTAATTGATTCCATTAAAACTAGATAGAGTATAACCATTTGAGTGAAAGGTATAACCACTGAGGGGTCAGCAAGTATAGATAATAGTATATAGTATCCTATAGTTAGAATAGCGTTTCCAAAGGCTGATAATAATTGATATTTTATCTCCTCTCTTCTAATAAAACGTAGGTGATTAAAAGATGGGTCGATCGCTTTAGAACCCAAGGATTTATCTTTAAATCTAATTGATAGGATTATTGAGAAGATTAATGCAATTATAACTCCGACAAGGAAACATGCTACTCCAAAAGCCCATGGATCATGGATAAAAAGAGAGCTAACTACTGCATCTACGCCTGATGCAAAAGCATTAGCAACTGCAGAAGAAAGTGCTAATACATAGAATAGGTATTTCTTCCTTATAATCATAGGGCTATTTCTTTCTCTATAATCTGAGTTGTTGTTTTCTCAACTCCATCTATCATCTGTATTCTATTTGTAACATCTAATAATTCCTCTAGATTATCCACTTGAACCCTTACAACTATATCATATTCTCCAGCGACAACAGATATCTTCTCAACATGATCTATTTTCCTCATCTCCTGTATAGCTTTATCTGCACTCCCGGGTTTAAGGATAGTCAATATATACGCTGTGATCATACTCTCTTTCACCAAACCGTTTTCGGGTGCTATCAGCACCACTATTATAAAGCTATCTATAATGATGTAAGTTTTTCTTCAAGTATATGGATCTTCCTCCTTATCTTCTCCTTCTGTTTTTCATATTTCCCCTTATGTTTATTAAAAGCTTCCTCTGTTATCTCTCCATCCTTCTATCTCTTTTCGATATCTTTGAATCTCCTATGATACATAGCTCTTATCTCATTTAACTCTTTGATTTTCTCCTCCAATTTCTCTCTTTTATCCCTCACAGCTCTCCACTTCTCAAATGTTTCTA
>QMTB01000109.1 GCA_003649845.1 Thermoplasmata archaeon
AATTATAAGTTAATATTTAAATTTGATGAATTATGAAAAAGGGTTTTATTATATCGCTATTCATTATAATCTCAATAGTTTTCCTATCAGCTATATTCTCTGAAGGGACTCATACTGGTAAATATATCATTCAATGGGAAAAGAATTTTGGATCAGATTGGTCTGGTGGTAGATTTCAAGGTTCTCAACCAATTGGTGACTGTGATAACGATGGTGAAAATGAGGTACTTATAGGTGGAAGAGATGGTGCTTTAAGGATAATGGAATGGAATGAAGAGGAAGAAGAATATGAAGAGTCTGCAGTGTTACATAGTCCTTTTTATATATATTTTCTTCTTAGAGAATGGCTAACAGGTGAACCCCTCCCTGCTCCAGGTGGTTTTGCTGTAGGCGATGTAACTGGTGATGGTAAAAATGAGATAGCTGTTACATGGTATAGTGCAATCTATAAATATATAGATGGAAAATATAGGCTCATTGGATTGAATCCATGGATATTTAATCATCATGGCGGCTCTGGTGAATGCGTAATTGGTGATTGTGATAATGACGGTAGAAACGAGGTTATACTATGTGGAGGAGGAGGTCTACCAGATAGTCCTGTTCCCGAGATTGTAGTATTTAAATGGAATGGTTTTCAACTGGTTAAAACAGCTGCCTATGATGACTCAGTTTATGGTTATGCCTATATAGCTGGAGTAGGAGATGTAGATAACGATGAGGAGAATGAGATTGTCTGTGGAATCTCTAATTTTAGATCGCCCAGCATAGAGGGAAATAAAGTAGTGGTACTGGATTGGAATAAATCTACAAACTCTTTTGATCCAACTGTTATCCAGAAGACTTATGGCTATAAATATCATCCTTTTGGTGGTTGGTGTGCAGATAGTGATGGAGATGGAATAGATGAGATACATGTAGGATATGCTGCACCTAGATTATGTGTATTTAAATGGAATGGAACAGGATACAATCTTATATTCGATAGGGAGTGGGAAGGCGAAGGTATGATGATCGAAGGTGTAAACATTGGTGATGTCGACTATGATGAAATGCCTGAGATATGTGCAGGTACCGATATTATACACATCCTACAATGGAATGGAAGTACATATGTTGAAGAAGCTGTGATTAATCAAACATATGGAGATCTAGCGGTTGTAAATATAGGTGATTGTGATAATGATGGTAAAGACGAGATAAATGCTGCTCCTGTATTTGTAGATAGAGGTCAAGATTATATCTATTGGATATTCAAATATGTAGATGAAGAATAACGGAAATAGAAAATTCAATCAACTATTTTAAAAAAACCAGTAAATTAATATAGATGGTATAATTTACAAGATGCTGTGATATAGATTAGGTGAGGTGATGGGATATTAAAGAGAAAACAAGTACAGTGTTTGATGAAAAAGATGAAAAGGTCGTAGAACTCTTCACCAATTTAGGTATGCCTAGAAATCTAGCTAAAACACTGATGTATGTATGCCAGGTAGACGAATGTCGTTCTACAGATATAGAACAAGGAGCTGATCTAAGACAGCCAGAGGTAAGCGTTGCAATGCAAGAACTTAGACGTAGAGGCTGGGTAACTAAACGCAACCTCAAACATAAGGGGAAGGGTAGGCCGGTACACGTCTATAGAGCTACTACAACCTTAGATGAGGTTTTAAAAACCATTGAGGAAGAAAAACTTCAAGAAGTAGAGGAGATAAAGGAGAATATTGAGGAACTTAAAAATACTATTGCTACTCTAAATCTTTAAACCCTCCCTTATTCTCCTTATTTTAATGTCTATCTAACTAAGATTTCTATGAACTCTAAATTTAGTCTAATTTATTGAGGATAATCTAACTCCATTTCTTTATCGTTTTATTATAGACCTCTTTATTATATATGCAACCTGGATCTGGAGATAGATAATCATTGGTATATGCATAGGCTCTTGCTCTACATCCACCACAATAATATCTATATGGACATGAACCACATTTTTCTTTGAGTATATCTTTGTTACGTAGATCTTTTAAAATAGGATTCTCCCTCCATAGTTTCTCAAAATCATCTTTCAATATATTTCCAAGTTTAAGAGGGAAGAATACACATGGTTGTAAATCGCCATTGGCTTTCATAGCTAGATAAAATCTACCTGCTCCACATCCTCCTATAAACTCTGCTAGATCAACTAGTTGTCCAGCTAGTTTTGGATTATAGAAATGAGTTGGTACTACTTTCTCTTTCTCTTCTTGTTGTAAGGCTACTCTTGCAAACTGTGGAGCAGTAGAGAGAACATTTATATTCTCTCTTGTCTTAAGTTCATTCCATAGTAGTCTAAGCATCTCTTCTCTCTCATCTGGTGTTAAATCTACTTTTCTAATCTCTTCACCTCTACCTGTTGGAATAAAGTTGAAAGCCATAAACCAGTTTGCACCTAGTTTCTCACTAAATTCTATTATATCTGGTATTTCTTTATAGTTATATTTGGTTACAGTAGTTGAAATCTCTACGAAGAATCCTTCGGCTACACTATTCTTGATGCCTTCTACTGTTTTATCAAATGCTCCTTCTATTCCTCTAAAACTATCATGTGTTTCAGCATTCGATCCATCTAAGCTTATCTGTACAAACTCTATACCTGCTTTTTTCATTTCTTTTGCTTTTTCTTTAGTTATAAGAGTGCCATTTGTAGCTATAGCTACATACATTCCTTTATCAGCAGCATATCTAGTAAGTTCAAAGATATCTGGTCTAACCAGTGGTTCTCCACCTGAGAATGCTAGAATAGTTACACCTGCTCTATCGAAAACATCTATTGCATGCTTTGCTTGCTCAGTTGTAAGTTCATCTTTCCATATTTTACCTGCTGTTGCATAACAATGTTTACATCTTAGATTGCAGGCATACGTTACATCCCATACTATCTGATAGGGTGCACCTGCTGTAAAAGGTTTCCTAACTCCAAACTCTGCTACTCCTCTAATAGTAGAGGCAAGTCCTTTTGCCCAATATGGGTCTCTAAACTTCTTCTTTATATCCTCCGTGGTTAATCCAAAGGCTTCTCCACCTTTATCTAAAATTTTAGCTATAATCTTCTCTGTAGCTTTACATGATAAACAAGCATCTTTACGTTGTCCAGTGTATAATTCTATCGCTACTTCTATCCTATTTTTCTTGTCCTTCTCACAGTATTTACTCATCCCTTTTAGTATGGTTCTAGTGACAGGATTTCCAATTGTGCTTTTTAATAGTTGTACAGTTGTTTGTGTTTTCATTCTCATCCTCTTCCCTTAACATAACTTCTACTAAAATTCTTTAAAACCTGAGGTATAGCTCTTCTCAATATGAAACCTTTATCTTCTATCAAATCTCTTATTAGAACTTTTGGACGTAGATAGAATCTAATATATGCCAGATATAATAGCTTTGATATTTGATTACATGTAAAGTTTTTGAGTTTTAAAACAGGTGTTAAAGTTGTAAATTTACTCCAATCCATTGTTCTAAGTAGTTTTTCTTTTAGAGAGAGATACCATAGTTTTGTACCTGGATAAGGTGTAGCTAATGTAAATTGTGCAAAATCAACTCCTATCTTCCTTGAAAAACTCATTGTTTTCTTAATATCCTCTTTATTCTCCTGAGGGAATCCTATTATAAATGATCCTAAAGTATGGAGTTTTGCATTTTTAGCGTTTCTAATGGATCTAATCGACTGCTCCAATGTTATTCCTTTACCTATAAAGTTTAATATCTTCTGCGTACCGGATTCTATTCCAAAGTAAATGGTATGTGCCCCTGCTTTTTTCATTGCCTCTGCTATCTCTCTTGAAAATGTATCTACTCTGGATGAGGCAGACCATATGAGATCTAATTTCTCCTCTCTGATCCTTCTAGACAACTCTATTACTCTTGATTTTATAAGAGTAAATGTATCGTCTAAGAATTCTATTGATCTCCTATGATATTCATCTTCTAATATTGATAATTCGTCTATTATTCTTTCTACGCTATGTCCACGCCATTTTTTACCAAATTGTAGTGATGAAGAACAGAATATACAGTTAAAAGGACAACCTCTACTTGTTATAATCGTTCCAAATTTTATTCCATCTGCTTTATATCTATCCATTGGTAGTAGATCATATGAAGGTATAGGTATTTTATCGACATTTTTTATCAACTCTCTACGAGGATTACTTATTATTTTACCGTTTTCTCTAAAAGTTAAGCCTTTTATATCTTTCAAATCCCTGTTTTTATTGAGGGTATCAACTAATTCTTTGAAGGTATATTCTCCTTCTCCTCTAACTATATAATCTATGTTTTTACATTCTTCTAATGTTTTCTCAGGTAGAAAGGTTACATGGGGTCCACCTAAAACTATCTTTATATCTTCATTTATCTCTTTAGCTATATCAGCTACTTTATATGCATCTAGCATCATACTAGTAGTTGCTGTTAACCCAATTAAATCAGGATTATAATCTTTTATTATACCTTTAAGGTCTTTAAAGGTTAAATCTTCTGCCATAGAATCTATTATTCTAACATCATTTTCTTCTCTTATCATAGAAGCTAGATAGGCAAGGCTAAGAGGAGGTACATTTGTATTTACAACACTTTTAATCACATTATCTGTTGGCGGTGATATAAGTAGTGTTCTCATATTATAGCCTTTGTTTTCCCAATTTTTTTAATAAAATTTTTAGCATTATCTATCATTCTAAAAACTCCTCTTAACTTAGCTTTTAGATTACCATCGAGTTTCCTTATAGAATCCTCTGTCTCCTCGAGCAGTAATAGGAAATAGTTTAATCTCTCCCTTATAATATCCGATAGATCCGTTTCTATAGTATATACATTTCTCCCGTTTTCTCTAATTTTCTTAATATGTCTCAATCCTATAGAACGATTCAAAGCATTTATAGTTGTAGTATAAGCATAGTTTATACGTTCCGATATCTCCCTTGCAGTTAATGGTCTATCTGATACAGCTAGGGTTGCATAGATAGAAGAGCATATCTCTCCAAATCCCCAGTGTCTGAGAACCATCTTGAGATTGTTCTCCACCTGTTTAATTTTGTCCATAACCTATAGCCACCACTTAAATATTAAATATATGAGATTTCTCATATCTATGATATAAAAAATAGTATTTAACCTTTCTGATGAATACCTCTATCTTTTACTATCAACTCCTTATGCTCCACCAGCATGGCAACAATCTTTTTCCTACCTGAATCAAGGAGTCTCCACACTGTGCCTCTCGAAACCTCCATCCTTTTTGCTGCTTCTTCTTGACTCAAACCCATGTAATCAACAAGTCTTAATGCCTCAAGCTCATCCCTGTACAATTCTATGATTCCAGAAGCCATTCTTTTTGGTATCGGCGAAAAAAACTCTGCATCAGGAGTGAACCTGATGCACCTGTGTTTTACAGGTCTAGGACTCATGATGACCAAATTCTTCCTTACTCTTCCAATCTTTATCAGTCTCAAGCCTATCTTTCAAGAATGCATCTATTACTTCTCTGAC
>QMTB01000110.1 GCA_003649845.1 Thermoplasmata archaeon
CTATGATATTATGGATAAGCTTCATAGAATGAGATACAAAACTCTAATAATGGTTTATATAGTTTATTCTAGATGATATTGCAAAGCCAAGGTAACCTATTTATCACCCCAACATAATAGCATGTTTATGTAGGCAGAAAACTCTATACTTGTAAACTTCTAGAGATCTCTTGGAATCTATTTATCTCCTTTATGGTATAAGATATCTCTGGGATTCTCTATAGTAGCCTATCACAAAATACTGTCTTTAAATCTGATAGAAAAATATACTAAAATTAATTCGACAACAAATTAAAAGAATGACATATATGATATATACAATCATAATTTGAATAATAGATTTTCTGTATGTAGTTGGTAAAAACCAAACATTTTCCAACAATATTTAAACTAGAGGCATCATAAATCTAATTTAGAAAGGTGAAAGTATGAATAGCAACATCAAAATATTCCTAATATTTATCATACTCCTTGGAGCAGGAGCTACATCTTCACTATTTCTAGATGTAGGAACGGCATCATATGAGTTAAAAAATTTTTCTTCTTATGATCAACTATTAGAATTTCTGAAGGATAAGGTAGAAAACAATTATTATAGAGGTTACCCTGAAACAATGAAGACCAATGGAGCATTAGATACGCAAGAAGGTGCCTCAACTTCTACATCAGAGTATTCTAAGACAAATATACAGGTAGAAGGAGTAGATGAACCAGATATGGTTAAAACAGATGGAACATATATATATGTGATCAGTAACGAAGATGTTTACATAATAAAAGCTTATCCAGCAGATGAAGCAAAAAAACTATCTTATATTAAATTTGATAGCACACCTTATAATATGTTTATAAATGATGATTATCTCATAGTTTTTACAACAACGTATGGTGATTTCAACTATTATAATACAGGATATAATCATGCTACTATGTATCTATATGATACTAGTGATAAAACTAATCCAATTTTAGTTAAAACCATTGAAGTAAACGGTAGTTATCTAGATGCCAGAATGATAGATTCCTATGTCTATATGATAGCCTATGAATCTACATGGGATATATATAGAGAAGGAGAATTAAAGATTCCAACGATTACAGTTGATGAGGAAACAGAGGAAATTCAACCTAGTGATATATACTATGTTGATATCCCTGAACCTGTGGAAACAATGACACATATAGTATCTCTAGATATAGATACAAAAGAATTTCAACATAAGAGTTTTTTATTGGGATACTCTCAGAATATATATGTCTCTCAGGATAACATCTATGTTGCATCTATAGTATATCAATCAAATCCTATAGCTCTAACAAGTCATCAAGATGAGAAAACCATGATTCATAAAATCGCTATTAGCGATGGAGATATCTCATATATAGCACAGGGTGAGGTAAAAGGACATATATTGAATCAATTCTCTATGGATGAATATAATGGTTTCTTTAGAATTGCTACTACCATTGGTAACATCTGGGATGGAAGCAGTAGAAATAATATCTATATATTAGATGAGGATTTAAAACAGGCAGCATCTATAGAAGATATAGCACCTGGAGAGAAAATATATTCAGCTAGATTTATAGGTGATAAAGCATATCTAGTAACCTTCAAAAAAGTAGACCCATTTTTTACAATAGATCTATCTGACCCATATCATCCAAAGATACTTGGTAAACTTAAAATCCCAGGTTACTCAGATTATCTCCATCCATATGATGAAAACCATATCATTGGCATAGGAAAGGAAACCGCTGAAGCACTATCAAAAGAGAAAGAAGATAGAGATATAGATTTCGCCTGGTATCAGGGTTTAAAAATAGCTTTATTTGATGTAAGTGATTTCCAACATCCAAAGGAATTAGATAAGGTTATAATAGGTGATAGAGGTACAGATAGTCCAGCTCTATACGATCATAAAGCATTTTTATTTGACTATAATAAAAAACTATTGGTTATACCAGTATCAGTATATGAAATAGATGAAGATATAAAAACTCAACATGGAAACTATACTGGCAATATATATGGTGAATTTACATTTCAAGGAGTTTATGTATATCATCTATCTGTAGAAGATGGATTTCAGTTATTAGGTAGAATAACACATATGGATAATGAAAGCTATCTTAAAGATGGTTATTATGCACCACCATCAACATCTATAACTAGAAGTTTGTATATAGATAACATCCTCTATACCATCTCGCAATCCATGGTTAAACTAAATTCTTTAGATAACCTAGAGGAGTTAAAACATATAACTCTACAATAAAGAGAAATAATAAACAAAAAAATAATATAGAAAAAATAAAGAATGAAAAGAGGAGGAATTACTTCGGTATCTTAGGCATAACCTTCTCTATATCCTCTGTTTTTCCTGCATCCCATATAGCTCTAATTGCAAGGATTCCTGCTGCCGGAGCGACAAAAACAGCTATCATAGCAGCTATATAGTAGAAGTATGGTCCAACATAGTCGATTTGAGCGAAGAAGTTTGTATTCATCGCTGCTCCAATACCTACTAGCATCAAAGCTGCTATTAGGAAAGTAGGTACATGTTCCTTTGTTATATTCCCCAATGCGAAGAATGAAAGTATACCGACTATGAACCCTAGGACTGCTAGAAGAGAACTAACTGTAGCAGAGTATCCAGTATACCATGTTTGATTAGCTGCGAAGACAATACCGACAACTACTGCAATTAATATACCCAGCAGGAATAACCAGCTTCCAACTTTTTTTAACATTTCTTCCATATCGCACCATCCATCCTATCTCTTCATATAGTGAAATGGAAAATATTGTAAATATATTTAATTTTTTAGTGTAAATGAGTGTGTACATGTATATGCAGGTGATAAAAAAGCTGTTGAAACATCTAAAATAGCATCAGATTAAACAAAGAATGATTTCAAAGTATATCTCTTAAACCTTTTGTTAATCTAGTTAAACCCTCCTCTGCCTTTTCTATATTAACATTTCCATAGGAAACCCTTAGAGAAGGATAGGATGTATAGAAGATACTTCCAGGTAGAGCTATAACTCTATATCCTTCTATGAGACGTTTTGAAACCTCCCAGTCAGATAGATCTGTCCTAAGTTTCAATAAGAAGAAATATCCTCCTTTAGTTATATGGAAAATAATTTTATCCTCTAATCTAAGTTTTTCAATAAATAGATTCCTAATTTTTTTTAGAATAGGGTAAAAACTTTCTAGATATCCTCTACCTATATCAATCGCTTTTATAGCAGCTGCTTGAGAGGATATAGAGGCACATATAGTAGTTGTATCTTGAACCTTTAATATTTCATCATATACACTGAAAGGTGTAACTATGTAACCTATCCTATAACCAGACATTCCAAAGGATTTCGAGAAGGAAAAGATAGTAATTGTATATTCTAAGGTATCATCAAAGATAGCTGGACTTATATGTTGCGCATCATCATAGATATAATATTCATAAACCTCATCAGATATATGATATATCCCTCTATCTCTACATATCTGATTAATCTCTCTTAGAATAGTCTTTGGATAAACAGCGCCAGTGGGATTATTAGGAGAAACAGTTATAATAGCCTTAGTTTTACTGGTAATACTATCTTGTAGAATATCTATAGATGGTAGATAATCTTCTCCTGCAGGTATTATGATAGGGTTACAAGCAGCTAGTTTAACAGCCATAACATGGTTGAAGTATACTGGGGAGAAGAGGATGATATCATCTCTAGGTTTAGTAATCGCCAGAAGAGAGTTGATAAAAGCTTGGTTTGCACCGCTGGTAACTATGATATTTCTATTTGGATCTACAGTTAATCCATTTTCTCTTCTAAGTTTTCTAGATATAGCTTCTAGTAATTCGAAACTCCCAGCGTCACTAGTATAGGAATATAGGTTATGGAGAGTAGAACAAGCAGCATCTATAGCTTCTCTTGGTGGACCAAAGAATGGTATACCTTGACCGAGAGATATAGTATCTCTAGGTATCTCTACTTCTGATAGTAGTTGTTGAATAGGAGCTTTCTGGATATCATTGGTTCTACTCAACATATATTCAACTCAGAGGTTTTAATAGTTTTAAAATCTTCTAAAAGCTGGTTTTTAATCATAGGGTTATATGTTGCTACAGCAGGATGATATAGAGGTATAATAGATATGGATCCAAATAATGTGTTAACCTTAAAGATCTTACCATGCATCTTACTGATCTTATCATATTTTAAACCATATTTTTTAAATATATATTCACAGGCGAATCTACCAAGAGGGGAGATGATTTTAGGTTGTATAATCTCAATCTGTCTATCTAGATATTCTATACATGCATTGATTTCATCTACATCTGGATCTCTATTATCTGGTGGTCGACATTTTAAGATATTTGCTATATAAACCTTTGATCTATCTATACCTATAGATTCTAATAGTTCATCTAGTATCTTACCAGCTCTACCAACGAAAGGTCTACCTTGCTTATCCTCATTATAACCCGGGGCTTCACCTATGAAAAGTATCTCTGCATCTAGAGAACCCTCTCCAGGTACAGGATTTAATCTAGATTTCCATAGATCACATTTCCTACAATCTTTTATTCTAGATATAATCCTCTGCATCTCCTCTTCTTTATTCATCTAAGTCTTTGAATAAACCTTCATCTTTATATGTTATTTCATATTTTTCTATAATATGCAGTATAAACAATATGAAAACCTAGTTTTTATTAGATTAGATGAAGGTGAAGATCTAATAGAATCTATTAAAAAAATATGTAGAGAACTTAGAACATCTGCAGCGGTTATAATCTCTGGGCTAGGGCAGCTTCAAAAAGTTAAAATCGGATATTATAGAGAGAAGGATAACTATACTCCCATGGAATATAAAGAGAGATTTGAGTTACTATCTATGACGGGGACTATTATAAAACATGATAATGAATATAAACCCCATCTCCATGTAGTATTAGGTAGAGAGGATAAAAAAACTGTTGGAGGGCATCTATTAGGAGGAACCATTGGGGTAACAGGCGAGATTATACTGCAGCTCTCTAGAATAGAGATTAAACGTAAATATAATCCAGGTACAGGTTTACAAGAAATGACGTTTATATAAAAGTATTTGAAGGATTAAAACATTATAAATATGGAGGAAAGAGCATGCCTACTCTATCCGAGTACAGCGAGAAGATTAAAATACTGAAACAAGCTCGAGCTATATTACAGGAGGAATATGAGCAAACAGATTTCCATAGGAAAAAAGAGCTGAATCCACATACAACAATTCCACCATCTCCGGAAGATGAAGAGATATATAAACTGTTAACAGCTATTCAACAACTAGATTGTTATATAAAAAAA
>QMTB01000111.1 GCA_003649845.1 Thermoplasmata archaeon
ATATCTATAACAACAAATAATATCCCTATTGAAAAGAATGTTACTATATTTAAAGCGATTTGGTTTAACTATTCTATACTATATGATTTATCTGGTAGATTGGATAATATAGATGATAATGTCTTTATAGACAATGGTATAGACGTATTCAATAAATGGCTATAGATTACTATTCTCCTTATGATAGATAATATTTGATCAACCTCTGATAGAATATATTAGTCATAGGATGCATTATTTCAGATTATTAAACCCTACTTCGAAATAAAAAATATAAATAACATTAGATAATTACATTATAAGATTGTGAAGAAGATTAACCTTAGATTCCTAGTCTTTATAGTATCTGGTTCTATACTCTCATCTAGTTTTATATATCCTGTTTCATCTGATAGGGTATACACATTTGAATATGAATTTAAACAACCGATCATTAAACATATTAATGATTCGATTCTTCTTCAGATACCTCATTCTAATATCTATCTCATTAGACCAGGTTATCCTATGCTCCCATGTTGGATTAAAACATTTTATCTACCTATTAATTCAAAGATTACCTATCTAGATGTAACCTCCAAAGGTATCTATAGTATGATTCTAGATGAAAAATTGTTTCCATCTCCAACTCCTAGTATCATAGGAGAGAAATTGAATTATAGAGATATTAGATATAATTTTTCTGTTTATCCTAATAGCTGGTTTTCATATCATCTAAATTCAGGTATCCATAATGGTAGACGATACAAAATTCTTACAATCCTTGTATATCCAATAAAATATTATCCATATGAAAACACGGTTTCAATTCTAAAAAGTGTTAAGATTAATTTCAATTATACAATCAACTCTATAAAGAGAGATAGTAACAATGAAGAGTTTAAACTAGTTGTAATATCTCCAAATAGATTTCATAGTTTATCAGAGGAATTCGTTGAATATAAGAATCAGAGGATGATTCCTACTAAACTAGTAACATTAGATGAGATATATAATGGTATATATTTCCCAGTACAAGGTAGAGATAATCCTGAGAAGATTAAATATTTTATAAAAAATGCTATAGAGAATTGGAATACCTCTTTTATTCTGCTAGTAGGTGGAATAAAATATACTCCCTCTAGAGAGGTTCATATAAAGATTACTTCATCTGGTGATAGAGAGATATTTTATAGTGATCTATATTATGCTGACCTCTATGATGCTAATGGTAACTTCTCTAGTTGGGATTCTAATAATAACAGTGTTTTCGCAGAGTATAACTGGGATGGTAACACAGATATTCTTGATCTCTATCCAGAT
Organism: Thermoplasmata archaeon; assembly: GCA_003649845.1. Taxonomy (GTDB): domain Archaea; phylum Thermoplasmatota; class E2; order DHVEG-1; family DHVEG-1; genus B44-G15. The sequence goes on from QMTB01000111.1 coordinate 1,303, forward strand.
GTTTATCTCTCTAGAATACCTTGTAATGATGAAGTAGAGTTAGAGAATATCTTAGATAAAATCAGATATTATGAGGAGAATAGATCCTATAATGATAAATGGTTTAGAAATATTATAACTATCGGTGGAGATACATTTATTGGAGATGATTTCAACGAAGGAGAGATAGCAAATGAAGAGGCAATAGAGTTATTAGGGGATTTCACATCGAATAAGATATGGGTTTCAAATGGTAGATTGAATGGTTCATCTGGTGTATCAGAGATTCAAAAGGCATTAGATGAAGGCAGTGGTTTTATATATCTCTCCGGTCATGGCTCTACAGATAAATATGCAACTCATCCTCATAATAATTCAACATGGATTCCTACTCCTACCAGGGGGTTGTATAGTAATCAATTGATAGATTTTCATAATAAAGATAGATATCCTATAATGATCACTACTGGTTGTAGTAATAGTAGATATGACAAAGATTCTAAATGTTTCTCTTGGTCTTTTCTTATTAACCCAGATGGTGGTGGTATAGCTTCCATAGGTGCAACTGCTCTAGGTTATGCCCATGGCGGTATAGATATAATTAGAGATTTGATAGATGGAATAGCTTTGAATACCTTTAAAGCTTATAGGAATGGTGCTAAAACCTTTGGGGAACTATGGGTTGAAGGTGTAAACCTTTATCTAGAGAAATCTTTGGAGGCTGTTGATTATAAGACTATTTTAGAATGGCAACCTTTTGGAGATCCAACACTTGCTATAGCAGAAGGATCAAATCCACCATGGAAACCTATTATCAACGGACCAACACAAGGTAAACTAGGAGAAGAATATACTTTTGATGCAACTGCAAGTGATCCAGATGGTGATAAAATTTATTATATGTTTGATTGGGGTGATGGTAGTTACTCTAAGATACTTGGACCTTTTAATTCAAATGAAACCATTTCTATTACACATAAATGGATGAAACGAGGAGTATATAATATCAGGGTTAGAGTAAAAGATATATATGGAAGTATTAGCTCTTGGTCTGATCCTATAACCTTTAATATAAAAAGGTGTAGCTTGTCAATAAAATCTATTATAAAGTCAATGAAAGCTATTATTATAAATATTATGAAATAAAAAATTATAAATATTATAAAGTGAAAGATTCTGTCCTTGTTTCACTATCAGATAAAAAGATAGCTTTTTATCTACCTGTCTTACACCTTTGGTTTCAGACCAGAAGGTAATTCGATGTGAAAGTCACGGATTTTGCAGTTGATAGGCTTTGCATTCTGAAAAAATGGGTTATGGATGCTGAAGAAGACCTAAGGGGAGATTATATTCTGGGTTTTGTATATTATAGGAGACTAGAAGGGTTTTGCGGGATGGGTTTTTTGAAAGAGACTGAAGATATGCTTTTAAAATGATGATTTACAGGGGAAAAAGTCAATAGTGTGTCTCGAAATACTAAAAGGTTTTTTAGGACTGTGCAGGTCTTGGATGATGAAAGGTACTAAACCTAAACCAGTATTTGGGTTTCTAAAAAGGAACTGGAGTGATTCTAGGATTGGTACAATCACTTTGGAATTACTCTTCTAGATTACAGTAGGCTATAGAAGCTAAACCTGAAATTTCGCAATGGTGTTTCACAAGCGAGCGGAATGGAGATGAATAAAATGTTTAATCTCTATAGTCCATGATTTTCATTGAAGGTTGCATCAACACCTATTTCATTTTCGGAAAAATATTTTTTATTTAACAGTATTTATTGTAACAAAATTTTTTATTTAACAGTCGTTAACATGACGGTCATATTATCACAAGGCTTATATATAGCTATTTCTATTCATATATTTATAGAAAGCCTGAAATAGATAGGCAAACGAATAAGAAACTTGGGGAGGCAAGAAAAAATGAAAGCATATATTTATAGAAAGCCTGAAATAGATAGGCAAACGAATAAGAAACTTGGGGAGGCAAGAAAAAATGAAAGAAAAAAATATAGTTAGAAGGCTGATGAGTTTCACGATAGCAGCGATATTGGTTCTAGGTGCACTGGCAATTATACCAGCTACAACAGTGGCAGCAGATACATTACTTACAGAGGATTTTGAAAATGCAGCATTCCCACCGACCGGTTGGGCGGTATATAACACTGTTGGAACCAATCACTGGTATAGAGACTATGTTTGGCATGACACGGATTATACCCATGTTGCCGCAGTGTATTGGGCCTTGGGTGACACAGAAACCTGGTTGGTAACGCCACTTATATCTGGTTCAGCGTATAGTAATCTGCAGTTGGTCTTTAATGAAAGTGGTAACTATGTAAGTGATATGGATTACCATGGCATTTGGATCTCAACAACCGGGCAGGACCCCAATACTTATACCTTTGTAGAGTTGCAAAGTCTATCTCCTCCACCCGATAGCTATGGTTGGCAGCAGACCACCGTAGACCTCAGTGCTTATGCTGGAAATGATTTTTATCTCGCTTTCAGATACGATGGTAACTATGCTGATGAATGGTATATCGACGATATTGAGATAACTGGAGAAACAGGAGGAGGACCATCGTGTCCCAATGAAGTATGGGTTGATGACGATTATACTTCTTCTACTCCTGGATGGGGTTACGATCATTTCGATAAAATACAGGATGGTGTAGATGCTGTTTGTAATGGTGGAACGGTTCATGTTGCAGCAGGAACATATCATGAATATTTGCACATCGTAAAAGATGATATTACACTTCAAGGTGCAGGCATCGATCAAACTATTATTGATTTAGATGGATTGATACCGTACTGGCATTATGCCGGTGTGAGCACCTCCTACGCCAGTAGAGGAGGCATACTAATCACTCCATACGGTCAAACCGCTGCAGGTGGCAACATGCCTGGAGGAGACCCAGAACTCATCGAGGATGTAACCATCAAAGATTTAACAGTTGAAAATGCTGGAGTTAACCCTCCTCTATATGCAACTGGCACCCACACAGGTTCTGATAATAGTGCAACTCTTGTAGACTCTTCTCAGTCTTGGACACCCGGTGAACTAGTAGGATATTGGATTCACAACATGGATGACCAAGGTAGCGGCGGAATCCATGCGTACGGCCAAATCACTGCCAACACAGCTACAACCGTAACAGCAACCTTGACTGGTGGAACAGAAAACGACTGGGATAACGGTGATCATTACATAATTACTACGTGGGAAGGATTCTACGATGAGGATAACGACGGACGGAACGATGTTGTAGGAATTCGAGTTGGTTCCGGTAAAGATGTTACCATTGAAAACTGTAAAGTGATCAACAGTGGCGACTATGGCATATGCTTCGGTAGAGCACGTAGGACGGACAGTGGAACCAGACCACCAAGCGAAAATCCGATCGTCAGAAATTGCATAGTTTCGGATAATCATGAAACTGGAATAAATGTTGCCGGCTCAACAGGCACGGTTACCATAAATAACAACATTGTATCAGGCAACCTGAATCCAGATGCTCCAGAAAACCATGCCAAAGGTATATGCGTTGCAGGTAGAAGCAACAGTCTTTTGCTTAGTGGTTTAATAGCTAATAATATCGTTACTGGCAATCGATATTATGGTATCGAGGCTTATAGATTTACTGATGGCATCATCATAGATAACAATAGAGTAACAGGTCATAACTTGCACTACGATGCAGCGGGCATTTTCGTAAGTACTGGCTGGGGTTTCTCCAAGATATGTAGGAATAACATCGTGAAAAATAATATCGTAACTGGAAATATAAGAGGGATAATTGCATACTATGCCTGGGATTGCACCTTTGAAAATAATACAGTTTCCACAGATTCTGGCACTTATGAGCCTGGACAGGCTGCAATCAAGATTGACCATGCTTATAACATAGCTGTTAGAAATAATATTGTTAGCTGTGACGGCCTTGGCATAGAATTGACAAGTAGCGACACATATAACTGTCTCGTTACAGAAAACACAGTTGATGGAGCAATGTTCGCTGGAGTATATATAAGGTCTGGTGCTTACG
>QMTB01000112.1 GCA_003649845.1 Thermoplasmata archaeon
AGCTGAGGAATCAGGAGATTCGAAAGGAGTAAGTGGGATATGGCTCCTTATGGGAGCAGCACTTGCCGGTTTATTAAAATTTGGACAAGTAGGACTTAAAGCATTTGCAGGTTCAATATATGGAGTTATAAATATTGGTAAATTTAGTATAGGTAAAAGTGAAAATCCTGGTTTATTCTATGGTGGACTTGCAACTTCTCCAGCATTACTAGGAGTAGGTTGGATTATAGGTCCTAAGATTGCTTCTTTTGTTTTTGTAGGTGGTTTACTAGGATGGGTTATCCTTGCTCCGTTGATTGCACTTGCAACAGGTCTACCAACTCCTACACCAGCTGATTATGCAGATGTATTAGGTTATGGCTATGGAAACTTTGAAGTAGGAAGTGTAATCTGGGGTTTCTATCAAATCTGGGGTCAGTATATTCGATATATTGGAGTAGGAGCAATGGTGGTAGGTGGACTTTATACAATTTTTAAACTTAGAGAAAACCTAGCTAGTGGTATTAAAGAAGCAGTAGCTGGTTTAAAAGGCGTAGAAGTAGAGGCTAAAAAGAGAACAGATAGAGATTTAAATTTCAAATATGTTTTTCTAACAATTGGATTACTTACTATCCCTATTTTTATAGTATATGTATGGATATCTAGTAACATATTAGTTTCTGGTATTATGGCAGTATTTGCCATAGGTTTTGCTTTCATTGCAAGTGCTATTGCTGGTTATATGGCAGGCTTACTAGGGTCATCTAATAATCCTATATCTGGTGTAACTGTATCAGTTTTACTTATCACTTCTCTAATATTATTAGGTTTTGGTCTATCTGGCAATATAGGTGCATATGGAGTTGCTGTTTTAATCGCTGCTGTAATCTGTACGGGTGCAGCTATATCTGGAGATGTACTACAGTCTTTAACATGTGGTCAAATGGTCGGTGCCACTCCTAGAAATCAGCAGATAGCTGAGATGATAGGGGTTTTATCTGCTGCTCCAATACTTGCTTTAGTAGTATCAGCTTTAGATCAAGCATATCATATAGGTAGCACTAATCTACCTGCTCCACAAGCATTCTTAATGGCAGGTATAGTTAAAGGTGTACTTGGTGGAGATATGGTTTGGCCTTTTGTACTAGCTGGAGCAGTATTAGCATTTGTTTTAATACTAATAGATCTACCAGTACTACCAGTAGCCATTGGAATATATCTACCTTTCACTTTAGCTGTCCCAATTTTTATAGGCGGCATAGTGAGACATTTCACTAATAAGATTATTGAGAGAGAATATGGATCTGCTGAGGAAGAGGAGATTAGTGAATGGGAGCTTGCTATAAAACAAACAGAGGTTAAACCAAAAGAAAGAATTATAAGAACTGGTTTACTATTTACAGCTGGGTTGATCGCAGGAGAAGCGCTCATGGGTGTAACAGTGGCATTCCTAATTATAGCTGGTCTCCATCTAGCTATATTTGAATTCCCACCAATACTACCTGGTTTAATCCTCTGGGGTTTCATCGCGATCCTCCTAGGATATATTCCTCTGAGGGAGATCCTTGCCAAAGAATAGGTTGACAGTTGAAGAATTCTTAAAATTTAAACCAACCCGTGGAGAATTCCCTTGGAATAAAAAAGAGGATGGAATCATAGTTATACAGGTTCCAAAATTCCAAGGTAAACTAGGTAAAACATTTTGTAAACTATTGAAAAAAGAGAATGTATTCTATGCTAATCTAGATAAAATAGGTTCTCTAGTATGGGAGCATTGTGATGGTAACCATACAGTAGAAGAAATACTTGAGATATTAAAACAGAATTTTCCAGAGGAAGAAAACCTAGATCAAAGATTATTTCTATTTCTCAGGCAGATGCAGGCTTTAAACTATCTTATCTTCTAGATGAATTTTTTTAACCTCTAGGTAACCACTTTCTCTATACCAATGTTTGATATATTCATCTAAAACAATTTTCTTCTTAAAAATAGGTCCATCAAGAGTTAAAGTTTCGTATTCTCCTCCTTCACCAGCGGTATTAATACCATATTTTTCTTCTAGAGAAACTATTTCATCTATTGTTTTATCATCTAAAGTTCTAGCAAGCCATGTTTCATTGAATCCATCTGCATATACACCTACGATTATAATCTTGAAACCCGCTTTTAGTTGATCCTTTAGAAGCATAGTTTGGTTTTTATGCCATATAGGTGTAAAAGATTTTAAACCTAGATTATGGCATACTCTCTCGATTCTTGTACGTTGATACTCTGATGAGATAGCTCCGCTGATTACGCCATCTATCTCTAGTTTTTCTAAGATTTTTTTTAGATCGTCAAGTTCCTCTTCTTTTACACCTTTGGTTTCCCTAGTTATATGAGGTATATTTATTGCTTCAGCGACTTTCCTAGCGAGATGGATATTTACCGTATGAAACATCCAAGAATCCTTATTTCTAGGTAGAATCGTTACTAGATGCGTGATATCCCAGCCAAACTGTTTAGTGATATATATACTATATACAGAATCTTTACCACCAGAGAATAAAGCTGCAACTCTCATTGATAGGATATAATAGAGCAATTAGATAATGCTTTTTAAAAAGTCTAATAAGGTGATTCGCTAATTGTTGTATTATTCTACAAAAAATTTAAAAATATAAAATATTATTTTTTAATCTGTGGGAAAATGAGAGTAATATTCACAATTTATATATTTGTAATTATGCTAGTTAGCTCCATAGGTTTCTCTGAACCACTAGATGAAGTAGAGGTACCTATATGGCATATAGGTGATAGTTGGACATATGATATATCATATCATGAATCAATTATGGAAGGGGTTTTATTCAACTGGGAGTTTGATGATCTAAACTTTACTGTTATAGATATTTCTGATCAATGGTATACATTATCTCTAGATGGATCGGTGATTGCTAGAATTGGAAAACAGCCGTTCCCATTAACTTTGGATAGCGGTAGAATACAGGGTACGGTTTTAATTCGAAAACAAGATCTAGCTTTCTCTAGTTGCAATGCTAATATCCATGGCACTCATAATATGGGCCCTTTTGCTATACCAGTTGATATTGAAGTTTCTCTAAATGCTGATCCACCTTTTACACATTTACATTTCCCATTCTCCATCGGTGATACATGGCTTACTCATTCAAGTGAGATATCAATGGATATCACTGTATTATTAAATGGTGAACCTTATCCTATTATATCACCTAAAAATTTTGTTACAGGTAGAATACCTATGATATGTGAGGATGAAGAAACTGTTACAGTAGAAGCTGGAATATATAATGCATTTAAAATAACAGATATAGGTAATGTTCATCAAACATTTTATTCTCCAACTGTAGGAAATATTGTGAAACTCTCTATTCACAATCAATCTTCTATGAGATATATCGAGATGGAACTCGTAGATACAACTTATACCTCAAGTGGTGCACCAAATACTCCTAGTAAGCCTAATGGCCCAACCAAAGGTGATATCAATGTTTTATATGAATATTCTACATCCACTGTAGATCCAGATGGAGATAAAATCTATTATATGTTCGATTGGGGTGATAATACTAATACAGGTTGGTTTGGACCTTATAATTCTGGTGAAACAATAAAAGCAGCTCATGCTTGGAGTAAGGAAGGGATATATAATATAAAGGTTAAAGCAAAGGATGTTAATGGAGATGAAAGTAGTTGGTCTCAACCTTTAAAAGTTATAATCGGTGAGATAAATGATAATGATCCACCATCCATAAACATTATTAGACCTTTAGATAACAGTATATACTATGGGAATACAAGAGTTGGCTATTTCCCATTTGGAGTATTATTACTTGGAAGTATAGATATAGAGGTTAATGCAGTTGATGAAGAAACAGGGATAGATTATGTTTCATTTTATATAGATGATGAGTTTAGAGAAGATATATCAAATCCACCGTATATCTATCATTTTGAAGATCCACCTCGTAAATATATTGTAAATGTTATCGTATATGATCAAGTTGGGAATCAAGCAGAGGATTCAATCTTTATATGGAAGGTAATCTAGCTGCTAGGGAAAATCTTTTAGAGAAACAAAATCTATCTACCGCTGGTGCTATAAATTGAAGATAGGAGTAATCAGTGGACATCCCATAGAGAATTTGATTGATAATTCAGAGCGTATAACCATTGAAACTAGATATGGTGTTATACCTGTTTATATCTCTGAGCAAAAGGGGCATAAAGTTTTTTTTATAAATAGACATGGAGATCCAGCTAGGTTGCCGCCACATAAGATAAATTATCTAGGGAATATAGAAGCATTTCATCTATCACATATTGACAATATTTTTTCTATTGGAACAGTAGGTTCTATGAATTTAGATATAAAACCTGGTGATTTTGTTATACCACATGATTTCTTTGATGCTACAAAGGATAGAATTTCAACGTTCTATGATGATAAACGTTTTCATGTTGATATGAGCGATCCTTTCTGTCCTGCTCTAAGAACATTATTAGAGGAGAATACTAGAGGTTTAAAGGAAACTATTCATATGCGGGGAGTATACCTTGCTACAGAAGGACCAAGGTTAGAAACAGCTTCTGAAATAAAATTTTATTCATCTATTGCAGATATAGTTGGAATGACAATTGTACCAGAAGTTATATTAGCTAGAGAGAGGGGTATATGCTATGCATCTCTATGTATAGTTTGTAATATGGCAGCGGGATTACAAGATATATTACCTGCAGATGATATAAGCAAAGTTTTTAAAACCATGGAGAAACCTGTAGAGGTTATACTTAGAAATGTTATTCAAAATATTGAAAATAAAAAAAGTTGTTCCTGTAAAACTAAAATGGAGAATGCTATGCTATGAAGACATATGAAATTATAGATCATACAGCGGATATAGGAATAAAAGCCTATGGAGAAACAATTGAAGAAGCTTTTGAAAATGTAGCAAAAGGTATGTTTGATATTATTACTGATAATTCCCATATAGATTCTATTGGAGAATATATGATTGAATTAGAAGCAGATGATCTAGAGCAACTACTAGTAGATTGGCTCTCTGAACTATTATTTCTAAGTAGTACATATAATTTAGTTTTTGGTTTCTTTGATGTTAAAATAGGGGATAAAAAACTATCTGCTATAGTGAGAGGAGAAGAATATAACCTAGATAAACATAAAATGGGTGTTGAGATTAAAGCAGTAACCTATCATATGCTAGAGGTTCATACTACTAAGCCTATATATGTACAAGTCTTATTTGATATATAGGCTAAGTTTTTCTAAT
>QMTB01000113.1 GCA_003649845.1 Thermoplasmata archaeon
CAAAATATGTGGATAAGGAGTATATTAAACGGTTTAAAAAAATAGAGTTTGTATCGAAACAGATGCTGGAGGATTTTATAAAAAATGATTTTAGTTTAGATGTAGATAATATTCTACAAGGTAAATTCTTAATTAACGATGAGGAGAAGGAGAAATTAGAGAAAGAGAATATTAAAAAGATTTGGTTTGATAAAGAGGTTCCAAGGGTTTCTATTGATAGAATAAATAGTTCATCTAACATCTATTATTTTGGAGAGATTTATTATAATAAAGGTTGTGGTTTATATTTCTTGGTTGATTTTATAAAAAAAGATTATAGTAATAAATTGGAGGCGGCTATTAGACTCTTAGGTGATGAGGGTATCGGTGGAGATAGAAGTTATGGTAGAGGATTATTTAAATTGGAAGATAATGGTTTATCCTGGGATTTAGAATCCGGTTTCTTTATTACCTTATCTCTCTATCTTCCAATGGATGATGAAATAGATATGGTTAGAGATGGTTTTTATGAGATAGAACGGAGAAGTGGATGGGTTTATTCACCAGAGTGGAGAGGTGCTAGAGAGAGGTTTATAAGGATGTTTAGAGAAGGATCAACTTTTAGGGGTAACAAGAAAATTTATGGTGATCTTATTAAAGTTGGAGCAGGTGAGTATGATGTTTATAGGTATGGTTATGCGTTTCCATTGTATATAGGTGATATTGAATGAGATATAGGTTAGAGGTTTTATCTCCTATACATATAGGGAATGGTTTAGAGATTTCCCCGATGGAGTATGTAGTTGATGATAGTGGTTTTTATAGGGTTGATATGGATTCTCTTTTTAGAGATAAAGATTTTAATATAGATGATTTTATTAAGAATACTGAGTTGGATTCTTTTTATCTTGGAGAGTTTTATGGTGGTATTGCAAAGAGGCATAAAAGATATGTTTTAGAGGTTTCTGATTCTGCGAAGAATAGTATGAGAGTTAGGAAAAATGAGGTTAGAGAGTTTATTAAAACAGGTGATGGAGTTTATATTCCAGGTAGTTCTATAAAAGGTGCTATTAGAACAGCTTTTTTATGGAGTTTACTTAATGATGAATCTGATATTCGCTATGATGCAGAGAGATATATTAGAAGTATATTAAGTAGAAAGATAAAGAAGCCGGATAGACGATTTGTTGATAATGAGATTGAGAAGAATGTTTTTGGTAGAGATCCTACTCATGATTTTTTTAAGGCGCTTAAGATATCTGATACCAATATTTTGCCTTATAATAGTTTGAATATCGATGATGTCCATATACTTACCACTAGAAGGTATGGTTATGGTTGGAAGAATTTTAATATAATTTTAGAAACTCTAGATGTTGGTAGAGTATTTAATATAGATATTTCTATGGATAGATATTTTATGAAAGAAAGTTTTTCAAATAGTTTCGTAGAGTCTTTAGAGGATTTAAATGTTATATGTAATGAGTTTTCCAGGGATTTTATAGATTATGAGTTAGAGTTTTTTAATGAATATAATACCGATAAGGGGTTGGATAATATAATAAAATTTTATGAGGATCTTAAAAATGAGAAGGGAGTGCTTTTACATATCTCTTGGGGTTCTGGATGGCATGGTATGACTGTTAGTAGAATATTTGATGAAGATATTATATGGGGACTTAGAAAGTTATATAATCTAGGTAGAAGGAGGAATCCACCTGATTTCTTAAAACCTTTTCCTAAAACTAGGAAACTCGTTTTTGATAATGGTAAACCTATATATCCTCTTGGATGGATTAAATTGGAGGAGATGGAATGAAGATATTGTTTATGACAGTTGGAACTGGAGTAGGGTCTGATGAAGAGAGGATAAGGAATCTAGCACATGGTTTACTTTCTTCTATTAGAAGTCATACTCCTGATAAAATGGTTTTCTTTGGATCAGAGGAGAGTATGAAGACTTTAGAGGAGATGAAAAGACAGTATCTAGAGGAGGAAGATAAAGAGTTAGCTGGATATGAGTTTGTTAGAATAGATAGAATAGATGATTTCTATGAGTGTTATAGAAGTATGGAGGAGAAGATAAAGGAGTATAAAGATGATGATATTTTGATTGATTATACTTCTGGTACTAAAACTATGACTACTAGTGCTGCTATAGTTGCAATGCTTTATCAGAAGAAACTTTTTCTCACAACTGGTAAAAGAGGTAAAAATGGCGTTGTTATACCTGGTACTGAGGAGGCAAGAGAGCAGAATCTATTTGCTGCTTATGATAAATATCTTTTTGATAAGGCTATGGAGGCTTTTAATTCGTATAGATATGAGGATGCTAGGGTTTATTTGAAGCATATTGTAGAATTGAAAGATAAAGATGTTTATATGAAGATTGTAGATGCATATGATCATTGGGATAAATTTGATCATAGAAGTGCTTTAGAAAAACTTAGGGATGTAAAGATTGATATTTTTAATAAAAATAAATCTTTTTTAGGTAGGTTGAATAATGAAAGAGATACTATGGTTGAGGAGTTTCTTATTCCTGATTTGATAAATAATGCTAGTAGAAGGATGTCTGAGGGTAAGTATGATGATGCTGTTGCTAGGCTTTATAGATGTATAGAGATGATAGCTCAGTATAGGTTGAAATTAAAATATGGTTTGAATCCTTCTAGGATTGAATGGGGTGATCTTGAAACTAGATTAGATGATATAAGTAAATATGAGGTGGAGAAGGATAAAGATGGTGTTATAAGATTGGCTCTTAGGAAATCATATGAGTTGCTACAGGATCTTAGAGATGATCTTGGAGGTGTTGTAGAAGATAAAGAACTAATGGATCTTTTAACTAGGAGGAATAGTTCTATTTTAGCTCATGGTGTTAAACCTGTTTCTAGAGAGGATGCTGAGAAGTTGCTGGGGAAAACAAAGAGTATATCTGGTGTTGTTATAAATCGTTTAGATAGTTTATTGGAAACATCTAGATTCCCAAGGTTATGATGAATCTTAAAGTTTTAGTGATGGTTATAAAAACTGATAGAGCAGTTAGAGAGGATGCAGCTAAGTTAAGAGGTTTTATAGGTAATAGTTTCCCAGAGTATCTATTATTGCATCATCATATAGATTATACTGATAATCTATATACTTATCCTAGGGTTCAATATAAGATAATTAGTGGTACTCCTCTGGTTATAGGTGTTGAAGATGGTGTAGATGTTTTAAAAGAGATATCTGATGATTTAGAGGAGTTGAAGCTTGGTAGAAGTATATATAGGATAAAGTCTTTGCAGATGAATCAGTTTAATGCTGATTTTGGTAAATGTAGGGAGAATATCAGATATAGGTTTCTAACACCTTGGCTTGCTTTGAATTCTGGTAACTATGAGAGATATCGGTGTATTAGAGATTGGAAGGAGAAGAAAGAGTTTTTGAATAGTATTTTAGTTGGTAATATACTTTCTATGTCTAAAGGTTTGAATTATATTGTGATGGGTAAACTATATGCTCATTCTTTGATTGATGAGGATAGAGTTAGATATAAAGCTATTTCTCATACTGGTTTTATGGGTGAGTTTAAGATAAATTTTAGGATACCTGATCTCCTCGGTATAGGTAAAGCTGTGTCTCATGGTTTTGGAACTATTAAGAGGGTTTCTAAAGATGATTCGAAGAAAGATGAGGAATCTAGTTATAACTGGTTATGGGTATAAGGTTAAACGTAAGGGGAATCTCATAAAGGTTTCTAGTGTAGAAGGTAATCTCTATTTTTCTCCTAAGGAGATTGAACAGCTTATTATAGCTGGAGATGTTATGGTTACAAGTGCTGCTATTAGTTTATTATTAGAGTATGATGTTGATATTGTTTTTGTTAGACAGCGTTCTGGTTTCTTCGCTAGGGTTTCAAAAACTATTGGTGATGTTTATCCTGATTTATGGAGGAAGCAGATGAGTTTATCTTCTATTCGTAAATTGGAGATAGCTAGGGAGATTGTTGATACAGCGATATATAATAGGATTCGTATGCTTCAACAGTTGGAGAGGAATAGAGATATTGATTTCTCTATGGATATAGATTTTTTAAATAGAGAACGAAAGCAGGTGGATAATGTTTCTTCTCCTCTATCTTTGATGGGTGTAGAAGGTCAAGCTTCTAAGATATATTTTTCTTCTCTATCTAGGGTTATACCATCTGTTTTTCAGTTTACTCATCGTAGGAAGCATCCTGCTGTTGATCCTGTTAATTCTATGTTGGATTATGGTTATACTATTCTACTTTCTAAGGTTACATATGCGTTGTTATTATCTGGTTTAAATATCTATGAAGGTTTATTACATGAGAGTTATCGTGGTAGAACAGCTCTAGCTTTTGATCTCATGGAGGAGTTTAGACAAGCGATTGTTGATCGTGTTATTATAACTTTGATAGTTCGTAGAGAGGTTTCTATAGATGATTTTGAGTTGATAGAAGGTATGTGTAGGATGAAATCTGATTTCAGGAGGATGTATCTTGATGCATTATATACGAGGTTTGAACAGATGTATACTTATAGAGATGTAGAGATGGAGTTTCAAGATATAATTGTTGAACAAGCTAAGAGTTTAGCAGATGCTATATTGAATGATAGAGTTTATCATGGGTTTAGGTATAGATGAAGGATTATAGGTTTATACATGTATCTTATGATATAAGTGATGATTCTCTCCGTAATGAGGTTGCAGAGTTGTTATTATTCTATGGTTTACATCGTATCCAGTATAGTGTATTTCAAGGTAGTATACATATTTATGATAAAAGAGAGTTGATAGAGAGGTTGAAAGATTTAGGTCTTTCTTCAGATGATTCTATTCAGATAGTTGATCTATGTGAGAGATGTAGAGAAGATATTATTGTTATAGGTAGATCTGTTGAAGAGTATGAACATATGGTGTTATAGATTGTCTGGTTAAAGGGTATATTATAAATATTTTATCTTATATTTATGATCAGTCAATGGTTTAGTTCTTGATAATGTTGGATTATATATTTATATGGCTTCTCCTTATAGGATTAAGGTTGCATTCTCCCTCCATAAAAACAAGGATTGAAACTTCTCCCTCCGATTTTGAATGCTAAAAAACTCAAGCAGTTGTTGCATTCTCCCTCCATAAAAACAAGGATTGAAACTATAATCTTTTAGAAATTACCCAAATCTTTTCTTGTAATTCGTTGCATTCTCCCTCCATAAAAACAAGGATTGAAACTGAGTTCTCGTCTTTTAATATCTGCGAGTTCTTTTTCGTTGCATTCTCCCTCCATAAAAA
>QMTB01000114.1 GCA_003649845.1 Thermoplasmata archaeon
ATTCTTTACTATCATATCTCATCAGATTCAATTTTTTATTATATGGTATAGAAATCCTTAGAGTTGCCCATCCACTTTCAGCATCATATACATCTTTGGCTTTAGCTTTAATAGTGTATCTACCTTGTTTATTCCAACTATGTTCTACTTCTATTTTCTCTCCAGATTTATATGGGCCAATCCATCCTGTATTATTTCCATCGCCCCAGTCTATATAATAAAATATATCATCCCCATTTGGATCAACTGTGAAAATTTTGTATTCATATTTTCTATTTTTTATTCCCTCTATATCTCCTATTATATCTGGCGTATATGGTGGTTTATTTCCACTGGAAAATGTTAGTATGACTGGATTTGGATCAATAGGATCAAGATGACTAAGTATATCTTCCATGGTAAACCATGCTGGTTTATACTCCTTCCCACTATACAATTTGGATATATCTAAATAATGTGGATCACCTGGATGGTTACTTTCAGATAGAGGGAATACACTCCAAGCTTTGATAGGAGTAGAAAGCTGAGTAAGCATGAGATAAGAAGAACCGCTATCGCAATACATAATTCCATCTTCTGAAATAGGTCCATGTGATTGATATAAAGGAGCTAGTATATGTCCTGCACCACTCAATGGTAGATTTCCTCTACTATGAATATGTATGTTTCCCCATGGAATAAATAGAGAACCATAGGTATCTAACATGGTTTGAGATACGTTAATCAATAATGATAATGCTTTTCGCATTTCTTCAACTGATAGATTTTTAGGTTGAGGTGGATTTAATAGATTTATTCCTAAAGGTTTTACTTTTTCTATCCATAGTCTAGCTAATGCTACTTCTTCAGAATCTGCTTCTGCACGGTAATCCCATTTTTTGATAACATTTATCGCCTTTGGAATCAAACCGTTTGGATCAGATATATTATTATATTCATGTCTATAGCTATATTCTAATAATGGAATTAGCACCTCGGCGTATAGAGAATAAGTGTCAAATGAGATATTCATCATTTTCTCAATAGTTAAATTCCAATCTGGATCTAAAAGTTCAGTGGCTCTTATCCCTCTAGAGGTAAAAGAATCTGTTGGACAAATATAACTAGGATAATCCTCCTTCTTTATAGTTGTTAATGGACAGATATACCATGGCGCGGTATTACAATTCTGGAAGAATCTACTCTCAGAATTAAGCTCTTGAGGTAAATCTTCTAGCGGTACTAAATCTCCCCATTCTGTAGCAGATGTACTACCATCAACTGGTCTAGTATAATCATAGTTACCTTTCCTATGATAAACCTTAGCGTTCCATATATAAAAGATATTTCCATAGATATCACCATAAACATGATTCCATCTCACACTTTTTCTAAGGGATAATGCATCTATGAAATCCTCTAGATTTCTAGCTCGATCATATGCTAGGAATTGATCAATTAATCCTAGATCCTTCCAAGTACTCATCTTACCCGATATAGCCGTATCTCCTTTGACATAGAATATTGGACCATGATGCGTATAAAAAAACTCTACTTCAACAGGATTCTCATCTTTTATCTCTATAACCTCTTTTTTAACCTCTATATCACGCCATTCTCCATCATAAAGGTATTTATAGTGGTTAGATGGATTCAACTTCTCGATATATGCATCAGCAGTGTCAGGATTATTAGCAGTAAGTGCCCAAGCGATTCTATCATTATGACCTATCATAACTCCTGGTACGCCCCAAAGTGTTGAACCAGCGACATTATAATTTGTGCTCATTAGATGTACTTCATACCATGAATTCATTCCAAACCATGGTAGATGAGGGTCACTTTGCAATATAACATAACCGTCAACTGTTTTATCTCCAGCGACAACCCATTCATTAGAACCATAACCCTTCTTCTCATCAGGTATCTCTATAGGTAGATTAAGGGTTATATTACCTCTTTTTATATCATCAAAAAGTCTACTAAGAGGTCTAGATAACTGTATCATTTTACCCCATGCTACCACTGACTGTGGAGTAACTGGTGTAGCCCAATTTGGGACCTCATTCGGATGAGTTTCCATGTAATAGTTTACACCCTCGGCAAAACCTTCTACCGCTTCTCTAGCATAGTTTGATAACTCATTGTATTTCTCATCTGCTATCTCCCTTACTCTAAGTAGACGCATAAGTTTATCTGATTCCAGATAACTTCTACCATAAATCTCTGCTAATCTACCTTCAACCATTCTATAATTTATAAGCATCTGCTCTAGATGATCCTCTGCCTCCGCATATCCTTGACCGAAAAACATTGCTTTATTAGATTCAGCATAGATATGAGGTACTCCATAGAAATCTCGATAGATATAAACCTGTTCATCTGTATTAACTGTAGATATATTAAACAAGCTTGGAAGAAATATAAAGAACACCCCTATTGCAATTAATCTCATATAATACACCTTTTAATATAGATTAGCACCCAACATTTATTAATTTTTACCCAATCCCCCCCAAAACCATATTTAGAAAATAACCTTAAATTTTATAATCAATGAGAAGATACACTTTTATAATGGAAAATGGGATGGGAATGATAAAAGATAGTAAATCTACTTATATAGAGGGATCTTCTTCAGATGAATTCTGTAAAACCTGGATATATGAGTTAGATCAGAGATTAGGTGGAGGTATACCAGCTGGTAATACAGTACTTTTAGTTGGTAGCAGTGGTACTGGGAAAACCACTCTAAGCATGCAATTCCTGATGAACGGTGCAAGAAATGGAGAAGCAGGGGTGTTCTTCACTATAACAGAGCCTTTATTTAAACTAACTAAGAATATGGAGAAATTCCAATTTTATGATAAAAAATTAATTGAAAAAGGTATGGTAAATATAATTGATCTCCGAATTATTAGTGATAGACTTGGTTTAGATGCTGAGAAATATTCTGTTGAAGATGCTAATGCACTTTTAGATGTATTAAAAGATATCGCTGATGAGTTACAAGTTAAAAGACTAGTTATCGATTCTATTACAGCTTTATGCTATAGATTGCAATCAAAGGAGTTAATTCGGGATTTCATTTTTAAACTAGGTTCATCTCTTGCAGCTATGAAATGTACATCTATATTAACTTCAGAGGTACCACCAGATAAATTAAAATATTCTCAATATGGCATAGAGGAGTTTATAGCAGATGGTATAATCTATATGGGTGATATCGATAGACGCGGTGATTTAATTAGAACACTACAAATTATAAAAATGCGTGGGACTATGCATAGTAGATCAAAAACTGCTGTATCTTTATCTACAGCACATGGAATTGAACTTATCCCCTTATTGAAATCAAGTAGGTGAAAGGAAGATGAAAAATATTTCAACTACCACTATAGTTGAAGGATTAAAAGAGAGAATTGTTAACGCGGCAATAGCTCCATCTGTAGGTGTAATTCTACCTAGTAATAATTATAATGATTTCATACAAGCTATCGGAGAGTATATTAAAAGTAGACCAGCAGATGCATATCTCTATGTTACTATAACAAATCCATTTGAAAGGGTTATAAAAAATATAGGGGGTCTACTTACAAATAGTAATATCAAATTTATAGACTGTGTTTCAAGAGCAGCTGGTATTGAAACAGTTGATAATAGATGCATCTTCATCGAAAGTCCAACTCATCTAGAGAAAATACTATTAGATATTATGAATAATATAAAACAGTGGAATAAATCTGTTGAGAAATATGTCATAATAGATTCTCTAAGCTCCTTTATATTGTACAATGATTCTATTCTAGTAGCAGAATTTTATACATATCTATGTAGCCATCTAGGGATCTCTAATACTCATATAATATCATTATGTATAGAAGAGGAGATGGATGAAATATTGAATAAAATAATTTATCTTAAAAGTGATAGAATACTGAAAGTTAGGGAAAGTTTTATCTAAAATATTCTTTTTCTTCGATTATTAAATTGAAGGTACCGGTATGTCAAGAGACGCTATAGAAACAGGAATTAAAAACCTTGATAAACTACTTGGAGGAGGAGTACAAAAAGGATTTACTATATGTATAACAGGTGTACCTGGAACAAATATGGAGATCATCATGAAACAGATAGCTTCTAAAGGCGATGTTGTATTTATTACAACTGGTGAAAACAAAGAAGATGTATTAAAGATAATGAAAAAGTTTGGATGGAATAATAAACATCTAGTATTCATAGATATCGCACAGATTTATCTAAAATATATTCAAGAAGGTATTTCTCTTAGATCCCCACGAGTAGAGGAGAGATCTAAAAATCAGATTAAAGAACTTATAAAACTTGCTTCTTCTAGTGTTCCATCAAGAGAAACTAAGGAACCTGATTTCCTAGATATGTTTATCTCCACTATCCAAAGGTTTTCTTCAAAAAAGATAGTACTTGATTCCCTAGATTTTTTCCTAAAAAAATATTCATGGATTAAACTACTTGAAATACTCAATGTAGCTAAAATAAATATTATCGAAGGAGAAGGTTTATTTTTCTTCAATATTACAAGAGGTATACATGGAAAGAATATAGAGAGAGAACTTGAACAACTAGCTGACTGTGTTATAGAATTAGATGTAATTAGAAGTGGTAACTCTTTTGAGCGTATACTATCAATCAAGAAATTCAGAAATCATCCAGAGAATATACAAAGCGCTAGATATGATATTGGAAATGAAGGTGTAACCTTAGAATCAATTGAACGTATATAATCCTATATATGTATATGCATATGTATCTACATATCTGGGTAACTCTCCATCATGCGACTGATTTATAAAGAAGAAGTTGCATACATAATTTTGAAGACCTATGGATGGGATGCATGGGGATGTTGCAAATTCTGAATCGAATGATGAATCACTTCAAAATAAACGTCCATTAGTGATAAGAGCATTACGTAGAAGTAGTATACGTAGAAAAATAGCTGAATATCTTTTCAATATCAGTCCTAGCAGTAGTTATACTTCTGAGATTGCACATCATGTTAAAACTACGCCAACAAATGTCCTTGGAGCTATAAGAGGAATGGATTCTAGATATAGGAAAGATGAATCACTGCTTGCATTGAATATCGTAGAGATGAGGAAAGGCGGAAAAGATATGAAACTTTATGCTATCACTGATTTTGGTAAACAAATCCTGGAATCTCTTAGAAAAGAATAAAAAATCTCTCTCATTTTTTATCAAAAAATTTGATGTAAAACCATAGTGCTTAAAAATAAGAGTGTATTATATAGGG
>QMTB01000115.1 GCA_003649845.1 Thermoplasmata archaeon
CCAAATATATCTATATCTGGTGTGAACAACATATTTTCATCCCATCCCAAACGATGGGATGAATTGTAGGCTTGTTTATCTAGGTAACCTTTGATTGTTTTTCAAAAGTGCAAAAGTTTTGTTGTATATACACTACACCTGCTCTCCTAAGTTTTCTATATAGGTTTATATCGGCAGAGTCAACACGAGCAGCTGCGATATAAAATTTTAGATGTAGGTTTTCATATATTATTTGATCAAATAATTCTTCAGCTTGTGAACCTTTAAATAGAAAGGAGTCGTCAACAAAAGCTATATGGGTGAAACCCATCTCTTTAATATATTTCAATTCTTCTATGATATATTCTATGGAATGTTTTCTATATCGATGCATAATTTACGGGAGCAAAAAGTGCAGTTAAAAGGGCAACCTCTACTTGTTATGATAGATGTAAACTCACTTTTTTTAAAGATGGGTCAAATTCTCTACCATAAACATATCTTCTTATTAGATGATAAGATGGAAAAGGTAGAGAATCTAGATCTTCTATATAACTTGGTTTCCCTCCAAGTTTAATCTTATCTTCTTCTCTATATACAACTCCAGGTATATTTGAGAGAGGTTTCCCATATTTCAATGCATCACTTATAGATTCTACTATATATTCTCCATCACCTAATACAATTATATCAGCTTCTGTTTCTAATAATGTTTTCTCTGAGAAAAGGGTACAGTGAGGACCTCCAAGTATAACTGGTATATCTGAATTATATTTTTTAATCAATTTTACTATATGTTTTACCTGTGGATAGGAGTGTGTTAATGTTGTAATACCAACTACATCTATTGAATCTATTATATCTAGAATCTTCTGATCATTATATGGTTCAGCTGAGAAATCTAATAATGTTACTCTACCACCGTTTTTCTCTATTATACTTGCAATAGATAGTAAACCTTGAGGTGATGCTACTCCATAGAATTTTTGTTCTGGTTCTATGAATAGAGAGAGTAGGTGGATATATTAGGAGGAAATTCATTAGATTTCGCCTTCTACTCTATGTTTTATATAAAACGCTATTAACGGGGTTTTTTATTAAATTGTCCTTTCTTTTTAAACTATAGGTATAGTTAAAGAATTGAGATTGAGGGATAAACTTAAATATTTATGAATCGGTATTAAAATGGATAGAATGAAAAAGTTTACTCTATTCAAACTTCCTATATTCAAGATACTGGTAATAGTTGTTGGTATAATTATAGTAGCCTCTGCATCATTCATCCTTCTAAGTGGAACCAGCAATTCTGAGAGTGACGATAAAGAAGCTCCTAAGATATTATGGGTTTCTGGTAATTTAACTGTTCCGGCTGGAGGAGAAGCTATAATAAATATTGATTTTACAGATAATGTAGGTGTAACTACTGCTATATTATTCTATAGAAGTGCAAGTAGAGAGACATGGAATAATACATCAATTATAAATGGAACTGCAATAATATCTATTCCAGCGTCACCAGTCGAAAACTGGTATTATTATATAGTTATAGATGATGCAGCTGGTAATGGTCCTATAGGTACTCCTTCTGCAGATGGATCAAAATATTATACTATAACTGTTAACTCAAATTCAGATGAAGAGTTCTCACATAGTGTTTTTATTGAAGAAAGCTCATCTATGAGCTGTAAATTTTGTCCAAAGGTTAGTAAAAGAATACATGAACTATATCAATCTGGGAAGTATAATTTCTATTATGTAACATTAGTTCAAGATAATTCTATAGCTGATAAAAGATTGAAAGAGGATTATAATCTACTAGGTAATCCAACGGTTTATATCGATGGTGGCTATAGCGTAGTTTTTGGTGCTAAATCAAAGGATGTATACGAGGATAAGATTAAAACAGCTCTTATAAGAGATGTGCCTAAGATCGCTGTAACATTAAACGTAGAACTTAAAGAAAACACTTCTAAAATTAATATAAATGGTGTTATAAAAAATGGCGAGAGTTCAACCTATAAAGGTAGATTAAAGGTGTATTTAACAGAAATTGTATCTACTAAATGGCAGGATTATGATGGTAATCCTTATCAATTTGCATTACTAGAGTTTGTGATTGATAAAGATATAACTGTTAATGGTAATAGTGAGTATCAATATTCAAAAACTATAGATGCATCAAAATTAGACCCAGAGAATCTAATGTTTTTTGCAGTAGTATTTAATAAAGAGGGTGTCAAAAGATATTCTAATCCTGACGATGAGGAAAATGAATTCACCGCTCATTTCGCTGATGCTGTTGCTCAGGCTAGTGTTTCAGAGGAGCATAATCTACCACCATCTATAGGTATAACACATCCTAAGAGAGGGAGAATCCATATATTAGGGAGAGAGATATTTAAATCTCTATCTTTGAAAAACACTCTGATACTTGGTAGAATAACGATATCTGCAAATGCCTCTGGTGACTCTGCTGTAGCTAAAGTAGATTTCTATCTCGATGATAATCTTGTTAAAACCTGTACCTCTCCGCCATATGAATGGAAATGGACTAAACCATCTATATTTAGATTCCATCATACCTTAAAGGTTGTTGCAACAGATGATACTGGTAAAACTTCTACTGCTACAATGGATGTTATAGCTTTTATCCTCCTCTAATATTTTTGATATTGAAACTAGATACAATATGTCTACCTGTTACAACTGAGGATGGATAAAAACCCATTTTTAAACTGGAGATACATCTACCTATACTTTTAGATGGAGCATAGAATTTTTGATATACTTTTCTCACTCCATCTAATAATTCTTTAGGTGTTAGATGTTTAGGTTTAAAAACAACTGTATGGAGGTTATACTGAGACCAATCTTTAGTTAAAATACGTCCTTCTCTATCTAACTGTGAAAACAATGGTGTACCGGGGAAGGGTGTTAGAATTGTGAAATCTGCTATATTTATACCGAGTATTTCAAGGTGTTTAAGTGTTTCATCAAATACATCAGGTTCATCTCCATCGAAACCAAATATGAAATCTCCGATTATAGGTATATTATTTGAGTGTAGATTTTCTACTGCATTACTATAGGTTTCTATTTTATTTGTATATTTTCCAGTTTGATCTATATTTTCTTGTGAGAATGATTCAAATCCTACTAACCATGCTAAGCAACCTGCTTCTTTTGAAAGTTTAACAAGTTCTTCATCTCTAGCTAATACATCTACGTTTCCATTACACATGAAATGTTTTTCAAGTTCTCTCATTCCAGCGAATAACTCTTTTGCATATCTAGGGTTTATAGTTAGAGAGGTATCATAAAACATTATAATCTTCTGTGGTATAGATCTAATCTCTTCTATGACATCCTCAACTGGTCTCATATAGAAGATGCTGCCATTAGGTGTATTTGACTCTGGGCAGAAACTACATTTATATGGACAACCTCTAGTTGCTTCTACTGCTCCTATGAGCATGAAACCAGGTAGCTCTACTCTAGTAGGAGGTATCTTGATTTCTGAAGGGTAATCCTCTGGTGGATAAATCTCTTTAAGATGGTTATTCTCCATATCATTTAATAGAGTAAGCCAGTTTATCTCTCCTCTACCTAATAGTATACTATCCGCATGTTGCTTTGCTTCTTCTGGTAATGCTGAAGCATGTAAACCGCTTAATACAACTTTTACTCCTTTTCTTCTGAATATATCAGCTAGATAATATGCTCTATATGCTGAAGCTGTAGTGAAATGGATATTAACAAGATCATATTTATCAATAGGAGATACAGGTTTGTATCTCTCATTAACTATAGTTACTCTATGATGTTTAGGTGTAATAGCTGCTAGTCTCCTAGGATATAATGATGGTAGTATAGAAAACATAGTTAGAACTGTTTTTTCAAATAGGTATCTAGTTGGTCTTGTCTTCAACTGTTCAACTATTAAGATGTTCATATGGTATTCTATAAATCAAAGACAGGTATTTAAGTAATCAGGGAATATACGATTAATCGAAATATGAACCCTTTTATATTGTTGAAACTACTGAAATGGTATATGTGGGATATAGGTAACCTTGAGCATTTATCACAAAAGAAATTAGAATCCCTTAAAGATAAATTATTTATAGATACTGTTAGAAGGGCTTATAGTGTTCCATTATACCAAAAGTTGTTTAAAAAATCCGGTGTGAATAGAGAGGATATAAAAGGTATAGAAGATGTAGATAAACTTCCTATTATCTCAAAAGATGATTTAAAACAGTTTACACATGAAGATTTCATCCCAAATTCTAAGAGAAACAAGTTGATACCTGTTTCAACATCTGGTACTACAGGTAAATCCCTCTCAATATATGTTGATTTCTCAGATATAATAATAGGTTTACTAGGTTATCTTAGAACAATTAAAATATATGGTTTAAAATGGTGGAAACATAGGTTGTCCGTTATAGGAGATTTTGCTCCTCATACTGCTGAAACAGGATATATAAAGAGAGGGGTATTCAACAATCCTTTGATCTCCCATGTTTTCAAGAGGGTTCAATGGCTTGATACAAATAGTAAACCAGAGGTTGTAATTAAAGAACTTGATAGGTTTAAACCAGATTTTATAGGTGGATATGTTGGTATGCTTGGCCATCTAGCTGTTTTAAAGAAACAAGGTGAAGGAAAAAACATCTCACCTAGATATATTGCCTCTACTGGTGCTGTTCTAGATCCAGAGCTTAAAAAATTTATTGAAGAAGCTTTTGATACAAAGGTTTTTGAAGTATATGGTGCAACAGAAACTGGTCCTATTGCATTTCAATGTGAAAAAGGTGTATATCATGTGATGTCTGATCTACTTCATGTAGAAGTTTTAGAAGATGGAGAACCTGTTGATTCAAAGAAACCAGGTCATATAGTGGTTACAAAGTTATATGGTAGTGGAACACCTATTATACGTTATAATGCATTGAATGATATAGTTGCTCCATTATATGAAGAGCATGATTGTAAACTCTCTGGTGATCTATTATATAGGATTTATGGTAGAGATAGTATAAGGCTGTATCGGAGGGATGGTAAAATTATACTTGGATCTGTTATTGCAAGGGTTTTCAGTAGAATTCTATATGAACTTCAAACGAGTATGATCAGAGATGTTAAAATTATTCAGAAGAGTTTCGATGAAATAGATATTCTATTGGTTATAGATGAAAATCTTAGAGATATCGGTCCATCTGTTGAAGATGTTTACTCTTTATTAGAGAAAGGATTAAAAGAGATATTTGGTTCAAATAC
>QMTB01000116.1 GCA_003649845.1 Thermoplasmata archaeon
CTTGTGAGATGCGGGCTATGTGCCCAGACAACTGTTCGAGCTTCCCAGGAGGACGGGATGGGGCCTCTTGCTTTACTTCGGTCTTTGCGACCCAGACCTGCTCGAGGTCCCCATCCCGCTTTCCGGCCTTCATATTACCCTCTGTAGAATATACAAGATGTGACCTCCAAGGCTGGGGCGACGCTATTTCAGCCTCGTGTCCATGGAAGCCCTCTACGGGAAGCAAGAGGAAAATAGCCCCAGGAGGAGGTGGCGACCGTAAGGCTAAAATCCTGGAGGAGCCCAATTTACACCACATGCTGAGACTTAACCCAGCCCTGCCCGTTTGTTTCTGAGATCATTGTCTTAGTTGCAACTATCAGCTTACAATTGTAAAATTTTTTAGGAGGTTGTTCAATGCGCATTTCTTTTATTGGTCCTACAAAGTTCGATGACTTATCTCTTGGTCAGGTCCTTGAGGAGCTTTTAAAGGGTAAGGCTTTTAACAAAGCAACATTAGTATCAGCTTTCGCAAATGCAGCAGCGCTGTATCGCCTGATCCCACACATGCAAGCATTCCGCGATAATGGAGGAATGGTACGCGTTGTAGTGGGCATTGATCTACAATCTACATCTGAAGAGGCGTTACGATGCCTGTTAACCAATAAAATTCCTACCTTCATCTTTAAGAATCGAAGAGTTGGCCACACGTTTCATCCCAAGCTGTATTATTTCGAATCTAATACCCAGTGCACGCTCATTGTTGGGTCAAGTAATCTTACAGGTGGCGGAGCCTTCTCAAACTATGAGGCCAACCTTCGCGTTGACTTTGATCTTAACCGTGAGGAAGACAAGAATATTTTACGTCAGTTGCAAGACAACATTGTGAAGTACTTAGATCCTCAACCTCCCTTGGCCAAACCTTTAACAAAAGAATTCCTACATCAAATGGTCAAACGGGGAGATGTGATCTCGGAGTATGCCCGTCGTCCAAAGGCCCCCCCACAAGAAACCGTCGGGGTTTTAGAGGTCTCTGCTGCCAAAGTCGAGGCCCCAGTCGAGCTATATGGCATCGAACTTATGCCGTCAAGACCTGCTTTACCTGTTGAAATTTTAAAAACCGTTGTGAAGGCAAATAGAGCACGCAGGAAAAAGGATAAAGATGATGAGGCAATTAAATTTTTTGCTTATGTGCCAGCCGAGATAGAGGCTTTTTATATGACACTGAATAAGCTCCAAGGTCCTAATATCCCCGGTGAGGTTCGGATTCCTATTGCAGCAATCAAGGCGTTGCCTGATTTATGGGAATGGCCTGATCGTTATATAGAAATTACCAGATCAAGAGGTAAAGTTGAGCGTAGATATCGTGAATGGAAGCCTCAATGGGAACTAATTAATGGACAGACACAAGAGAGCGTTATCGACGCGGTGCGCATGTATTGGTATTCCTCAAAGAAGGAATTCAGATTTTACTCTAGCTATTTAGTTCATTGGGGGGCTAACGCAGATGATTTAATAATTATCAGGCGCCTCGAGGATCCAATAGTAACTTATCAGTGCGAGTGGATTCAGAAAGATAATCCTCATTATAGCAATCTACGAGCTAGGGCTACTCAAAAAGTTCCTAATCCAAAAGACCCAAGTCATCCACGATGGTGGGGATACGCTTGACGCGAAGAGTCTTTATAGAACCAAAGTACCGTATTTTTTGTAATGCTGTGTTTAGAATGTCGAAGGTTTTCTTTTGTGACTGTAATGGGGATTCGCTCTTTAAGTGCCCACCCAACAGCTTCTCCTTGCTCAACTAAAATATCTGTTGTAGGTATGCGCATTATGGTGTTCCCTGCAACAGTTTTATTATCCCCAATAACAATAAATACTTGGGCATCCCTTGCCAAGTATTTATCCATAGCCCGAAAACTATTGAACATGTCTCGAAAATACCTTAAAAGCAATGCCCCCATATTCCGCCTTCTAAAGCCTACTTTCACCATAGCGTTTACATTTCTGTGCCATATTTCTTGGATTGTAGCTATAGCAAGTTGTGACCCAACTGTCTCTATGGTCAATGAGGGGATTTCTTCTTCCAGCTGACGACGTTCCCGCGCCCGAATCTCTCTAGATCCTGTTAGCTTGCGTTCGAGGCTCGAGCGCTCCGACGAGGACATCCCCAATATTACCAGCAGATTTAATCTATCTGTATCTATATAAGGCAGTGCTGTAGCATAAGGAGGGCTAGTTACTACCAGGTCAAAGCCATTCATAGGTGCAATCTTTGCATAGGCTTCCTCAGTTCTGCTATCCCCTTCTATTACTCTAGCGGGCTTCATAACATAAGGAGCAGCAGTAACACTTTCTGCAAACTGCCGCATTCGAGCACGAAGCTCGAGAACCTTTTGCCTAAAAAGCTCCAGAACTGGAGCATCTGTAATGGGAGGGTTGCGCCGGCGAATTCGCAGGTCTTTAGGATCCTGTTGTGATACATTACGGATGATGCTGGAGAGACATACGAGAAGCGCTTCTTGCACTGCCAATATTGGCACCTTCTTAATTTCCATTAATAACCATCCAAGCTTTTGCACAACTGGAGGAGGGAACCAACTTCTAATTTCCTCATGACATTTAGGAGGGAACCATTCAGCATGTTGAGGAGAAGATCTGTCCACCTCTATTTCATCCAGAAAGTCCTTAAGAACGAAATCCACCTCATATGGATTTTCTTGACAAATCGAAGTCTTTGCCCGTGCAATTAACACGGCTAGAGGGTGCATATCAATGCCAGCAGCGTGCAAACCATTTAACTGTGCTTCAAGCAGGACAGTTCCGCTACCACAAAATGGATCTAGCACCCAAGAATTTGTTGGGACACCGCTTAAGTTGAAAAGAGACTTCGCGAGCTGAGGATAGAATTTCCCTTTATAGGGATGAATCCCATGGGTTACGTATTTAGGTTCCTTGCGATTTTTCTTTGCTTTTAAAGTGTTTCCATTTTCCAAAATGGCTTGCCAAGTCAAAATCAAACTTCCTGGATTAAATTTTGCCTTGTGTGTGAAGGTGAGTCTGCGTATGCGATCAACCTCAAAGGGGTCGAGCTCTAAACTATACCTCCCATCGCCCTCATCTTCAGGGGCTGTCTTAAGGAGCCCGACAATCTCACGCTTGCGGAGTACGACCTCGTAATCCCACATTTTATAAGAAGCAGGATAAAGCACTACGCGGATTTTTCTAGGAGGTTTGCGTAAAACAAGTATGTTCTCTTGTCTAGCACGTCGCGCGCCGACTATAAAAGAACGTTTAGACTGATGGATTGGTCTCTCAATATCAGTAACAATCTCGAACCCTATCTGTTCTGAAATATTGGCTAACTCCTCTGATGTATGAATAATTTTCCCGTCAAACAAAGAATCGCCAACAATCAATACAGCAAACCTACCGGGTTGAAGGGCTTCATAAATATTGCGCAAGGCAAGAGACATTTCTTCTGCATACAAGTCAAAGCCTCGTTTCAATCGTTGGTGGCGGAGATGAGATCCAATTTCCATGTTCGCGAATTCTGTTGGTCTGTAGCCTAGCCAGAAAAGGCGAAATCGGTGGTAGAGATGATTGTCTGTTGCGTTAGCATATGGAGGAGAAGTTATCACCAAGTCTACGCTGTTGCTATAAACAGGCCCTAGCCTCCCTTTCCTAAATGGTTCACGAATATCTAAAGTAGTGATAATTGGACGCCTATACTGAAGCAAAAGCTGCAAGGGCTCGTGTTTTTTAAGAGCATCTGACAGGTAATTGCTAAAAGAAAGCAACGTTTCTCCTACATCAACATCCCTTGGCTTACTCGCGTAACGTGTTTCTCCGTCTTGGAACGAGACCTTTACAATTATTCCAGACAGACATACACTGGCGAATACTTTACATGTCTCATTGGGCAAAGAGGAAATCTGACTCTTTAAATAAGCCAGTTCTTGTATAGTACGAATGTGAAACCACTTTTCGATATTCGGTATTTCAGGAACTAAATGAGAAATTTGTTGCCATGCTTCCTTAAGGATCTTTTCTGCGTCTTGCCGGTTACTGGCTAGAGCCCTTAACCTAGAGCTCAACTTTTGGAGATGACCGAGATCCTCAGGAGATAATGTTGAGCATTTTGCTTGGGAGATTAACGTTGCCAAAGGATTGGCATCTGTGGAAATAGCCTGTCTACCCAATAATAATGCTTCGAAAGCTGTTGTACCACTACCGCCAAACGGATCCCATACAATTTCTCCCGGCAAACTCAATGCTGTAATAAGATTAGCTGGAATTTGTGGAATGAATTTTGTCGGATAGGGATGAATATCGTGAGAAAGGTAATCAGTATCATCTTTGCTAAAGGACCAGTCAATAGATCGCAGACGTGATTCAACTTGGTTGTTGTTCCTAATCTCCTCCAAAGAATCAATTGGCTCTATAACCGGCATTGAATAGTTTAGTGAAGCGGCAGCCATACCGGGCAAGGGCAGTGCATGTGATGCCAGTTTCATATCTAGCCTCCTTCTATCTGGGACTATAGCATGAATCCCAGATTTGGTCAACAGAACGCGGTAGATGCGCCAACACATGGTGCCCCACCCCTAGGCCGGATCTTTCGGCGTTCGAGGAGTTCTTCAGGAAGTGCGCCACCCTTACTAACTCACCATAGAAAGTGGGCCAGCCTCCGGCTGGCCCCACCCGTCACGCGTTACGTGTCACCCGTCACCGATTACGGATTACGGTTCACGGATGACGGATCACGACTACACCGCCGGAGGCGGTTTTACATGCCCCTCCCTCATAAGGATCTCGGTCTCCTGGCGGGCGTAGCGGATCATGCGCTCGGCCTGGGCCCGGAGCTCGTCCTTGGAAAGCACCCGGCGCGCCACCCCCTGCTCGATGGCCTTCTTGGCCACCGCCACCGCCTCGTTGATAAAAACCTCCCACTCCATCATGGTGGGGACGATGTACTCCTCGTGCAGGCCCTTCTCCTCGGCCGTGGCGGCGATGGCCTCGGCGGCCGCGATGGCCATCTCGTCGGTGATGGTGCGGGCGAACACATCCAACGTCCCCCGGAAGATGCCGGGGAAGCCCAGGGAGTTGTTGATTTGGTTGGGGAAGTCGGA
>QMTB01000117.1 GCA_003649845.1 Thermoplasmata archaeon
CTTCTTACAATTCTGAAAAGTGACTGTATAGCTTCAGCTACTGCCTTAGCAATATCGAGACTGTCATATTCAATTCCAAATCTTGGTGGTCTAAGTAGTGGAGAAATGACTAATGAAATATCATATTGAGTTAAATCTAAAGCTCTAGACACAGGCGATGAACAGTAACTGAAAGTTATTGGTATTTCACCATACATAACTTCAAAAATGTATGGTGTAATGTTGTATCCAAACTTTAAAAATGCTTGTCTAATAATGTTTAATTGATATTTATTTCCAAGAAAGACAAGGACACCTCTAGGATAATCATTAACAATCTTTTTATAAGTCTCTATTGATTTTCTAATGATGTTAAGTATTTCTTTTATTTTAATAGCTATTTCTTCATTTCTTTCAGGCATGTCATCAAAAATTCTATAGTAAAGTAAGTAAGTATTTAATGGATAAATATCAACTTTAATTACTCTTGCAAAGGCAATTTTAGACTCTTCAAGCATGTTTGACATATCTATAACTTTAGTATCAGGTAATGTAGCAGTTGTTGACAACTTTATCCAGTATCTAAATGGAAAATCAACACTACAGATAATGTTATATGCAAAGTCTAGATCATGAACAATTATTGAATCATTAATAAGGTCTGAAGCATTAATCATTTGCTTAGTAACATTTTCAAGATTCAAAAGATTAGAAATGATTTCAGGAATTATTGTTCTTTTCTTACATTCATAAGCAATCTTACATATAGATGATAATTTTCTTGACAAGTGATTAATGAGTTTTCTAGAAACTTCAAGTTCATAATTTATTGCTTTAATGATGTGAGAATCAAGAACCTTACCTTCAAGTAATAGTTTGAATAATTTATATATTGTCTCATACATGTTAAAGAATCTTGTCTTTGAGAATGATTTTGAAATAACTTTCTCAACAACTTCATAATCAAAGTCTGTAAAGTTTGGTGGTGGAAGTTCATACTCAAACCCTTTAAAGAAAAGTTCATCAATTTCATCAAAGAATGCAAAATATATTCTATATTTTCTCTGTGCTTTGAAGTATCTTTTCCATCTATTGATTATTGTTTTTGTACTAAAGATTGAAAGTGGTGTAATTATTAGTAATTTACGTTTCAAAATATCATCAATCATTGGTTCAACAATTAATGTTCTAATGACTTGTTGAGCACATGAGTGAGCATGTTTTTCCCATAACCATTGAGCAAGAGACATACTGCTAATCAAGTAATATCTCTTCTCAATTGCTTCTTTAACAATCTTAGATACAACATA
The DNA here is from genome assembly GCA_003649845.1 of Thermoplasmata archaeon. GTDB lineage: Archaea > Thermoplasmatota > E2 > DHVEG-1 > DHVEG-1 > B44-G15. The sequence continues at coordinate 1,290 of QMTB01000117.1, forward strand.
TAGCTTCTTTTGTTTAGCCTTTTCTTTAGGTAAGTCTCTATATTTTTTCATTTCTTCAGCAAGATAATTAAGGTCACAGATCTTGCATGCATAACTTAAAGGTAAACCTAGCTCTTTCATTTCTTTAAGAAGATCTTTTCTTTGACATACTCTCTCAATTCCTTCATGATAAACTATAGGAATGTATGAAGTTACATCTTTAACCTTTTTCTGTCTTTCAAGGAAGAAATTTAGATACTTCTTTGCTTGTTCATGAGAGATAAATGTAATGTAATATCTCACTATCTCTTTCATGTGAAATATGTAAGAAATAACATTCAATGCAGATGTTGTTTTACCTGTACCATTTGGAGCGTTAATAATTATTGAGAATGGATTCTTAAATGACTTGTCAGGTACAATTCTAATTATGTCAATATATCCAGTTTCTGGATCAATAACTTTAGATATATCAAGTCTTACAGGAATCATACTATTCTACTTTTCAATTTTGCAAGTTTTACTGGAACTTCTGAAAAACCAATCAGAACATTATTAATAATTATGAACTTCTCAATAAACATGTTCTTATTAACTGCTAAATATTTCCTTGTAAAAATGTAGATACAGTCAACATTTCTGAAAAGTTTAGATATTAACTTTGAATTTAATGGAAACCTTAACTTCCATGTAAACTTCATAAAATTATGTAAACTATTGTATATCTCTTCAGCAGATACAACATTAAATATACAGCTATTATCAGGTTCTATTATTTTTTTCCTAAGTTTATGTTCTGGTAATGTAATTGTTAGTAATGAGTAGTACTTGTTCTTGTAGAATTGTGTCAAGTCTAGAATAACATCTCTAAATAATTCAACTTTGTACAAGATTGGGAAGTTCAAATCTAATGCATAGTAAATATAATCATAATCATCATTTGGAAGTATTACTATTGTTCTCATAACTTTACACTTGAAATATTTTTTTAATCAAGTTAAATAGAATATTTCTAGGTTTTAAACCGTTTTCTTTACCTAGAAAGTTTCTTCTAAAATATATACATTGATCATTGTATTCACAGTTATTACAATTAACGTATTGATGTATCTGTAAGTAAACATCATCACTTATACCAAATCTTGTAGGGTAACCTTCAAGGTTACCATCAGGTTTGATTGAAAACATGAAGTAATTCCAATAGTATTTCTTTGGTGATCTAAACGATTCATACCTTTTATGGAAATCTTCTGCAATTTTTTCTAGCTCATTATCATCAACATGGACAAAGAATGGAATAATTGTACAAGATAATCTAGCAAATGCATAACAATATCCAGTTTTAACATTTTCTAGAAAAGCTACCTTAATACATGGTGGTAATCTGTTATGAATCATCTGTAGAATATTCTTAAATTCATTATATGTTAAGTTACCTGTTATTGGTATAACACTATTGTAATCATCTTTTACATTACTTGACTCTTGTACATGAGATAAGACTTGTCTATACTCATCAATTTCTAGAGGTTTAAGTTCAAGATTATTCTCTATAGATTTTGCCAAATTTTCGTTAAACATCTTTATCAAACTTATTATGAAGTCCTTGATACTATCTACACTACTTTTTAGTAAATAAATATCTGATGAGAATATCATACATCTACATTCATGACTAATACATCTGTATTTTTTTGCCTTTAGAATATTGTCTTCAAAAATAATGTAGTGTGATTGTTCTGGATAAATAACTAATAATCGTGGAGATGATCTAACATCAATCTTAGCATTAATTTCAGGTATATGTATTGTTGTCCAGAAATTCAACTTCTTAATACCTTTATATTTGAAACCAACAGCTACATATTGATCAAAGTAGAAATATTTATGGAAACCACGTTTGGTCTCTACATCAAACATTTTAAAAACATTCTTTTTATACTTCTCTTTATCTTCAATACTGTTAAAGTCTAAATCAATAACTACGAAGTTTCTAAGAAGAAAGAGTGTATTAATTAAGTATCCTAATTTTCCACAAATGTATCTATAATGAATTACTTCTCTATCATTTGGTAACTTTTCTTGCAACTCTTCCCACCTAATTAATGGTTTTTTTGTAAATTTATATGCAGGAATGACAATGAGTTCTAAAGGGTATGTAAATGTAATGTTCTTTTTCTTCAATATTCTCATCATTTCTCTTAAATCTTCCTCAACTTTTTCTTCATCAAGTCCATACTTCTCAATAATTTCATCAAAATCTTTAGCTCTCTTTTTTGATCTAAATTCCTTAACAATATATTCTTCTGGATTTGTTAGAATGTTTTCTAGATCCACATTTTTTCAACTTTATTTAAACATTTTAAATTAGTTTAATGAATATGTCGCAATCTTCTTTAAATGGGCAGTACTTACATTCTTCACTAAACATTGGTGATTTCCATGATGTTATGAGTTTCTTTACATCACTATCTGTAAATGCTTCATAATTGAATATGTTTATTGTGCTTGGTGAAATAATTATGATTAATCCATACTTTGTATTGTATAACCAAGCATAGAGTTTAATTTGAAGAATATCTTTGACAGCAGGTACATTAATTCTTGATTTAAACTTAATGTCAACTACGTAATCATTAATAAATCCATCACATGATCCTGCAATTATATATGTTTCATCATTAACTTCTATCTTCTTGAAAGTCAAGTATGGTCTCGAAATATTTAACAATTCTTTTATCTTATCTTCAATTGCGTCACCAATAATTAATTTTGGATTAAAGATTAAATTAATATAGTCTTCAGAAGTTCTGATTCTTTCCATTTCAAATTCTCTCTTTTTCTTACATTGAATTAGTTCATTAACAAAGATTACATCTTTAACTTCATTAACTACTTGTTTGAACTGTTCTTTAAATATTCTCTTAGCTGTAAAGTATCTATTGAATGATCTTTCAGAAAAATTTCTCACTAATTTACTTACAATTTCAATTTTTTCCTTCTCCATAGTTTACAACTTACTCAATGATTATTATTGTTTTTGCTCTATCTAATACTTTATTGATGTGGTTTCTCAATGAGTCAATATTTTCAAAATGATTAACGCTTTTTAGGAAGTAATTGTTACTTTCTCTTTTTATTCTTACAAGCAAATACATAGCCTAAGTTTTCTCTCAAGTTATTTAAAAATGTTTAGTTAGAAAAAAAGTTTGGTTTGAATGAAAAATATGTGCTAGTTATTTTATTATACTACTAATATGATTGCAAGTAGTATTGCTAATGTTACTATTAGAACTATTAGTAATATTCTTCTATGTAGCTTATATTCATCATTTATTAACTTTAATGCAGTTGATACATCACCATGATGTTTAGCAAGATGTATTGCTTGCATATCATATACTGAATCCCATGAGAATTTTGTTATTAAAAATCCGAGTGCTCCAATACCTATTGGTACTAAGACTGTTACTAGCAAGAGAAGAAAACCTATAAATGATCCTATATTTTGGACTTCAAGTTTCAACATCTTAAGCTCACTACCTAAGTATTCAAGTTTTGAGTAAATATCTACAAGAGCATTATGTACAGTTTTTGTTAAAGCTTCTACCTTCTCTTCAAGGACAGAAACTCTATACTGTAAACCCTTAATAACATATAGATTCTCTTGAACCTTATATTGAGCAAGAACAACAAAACAGCTACATAATATTATTGCAATTATTAAAGTAGTAAGCAGTTTCTTTGTTAGTTTTAACTTACCCACAATTACTTAATTGAATGAATATTTTAAAAAATTTTTTA
>QMTB01000118.1 GCA_003649845.1 Thermoplasmata archaeon
CATATAAACTGATGGGCATAGTAACCTTTAATGTAACCCAGTCACTCTCAGCATCATATATATCTTTTGCTTTAGCTTTAATAGTATAACCACCTCTCTCAGTCCAAATATGAGAAATATTTATACTATCACCAGATTTATAAGGGCCTATCCAACCAGTATTAGTATTATCACCCCAATCTATATAATAATAAACATCATCACCTTCTGGATCAGTACATGTAAGAGTATACTTATAACTCTCTCCTGTTTTACCAGAACTCTCTCCATCTATCCCAAGATCAATTGGAGGAGAATTCACTGTAACTATCAATGTATCTGAGAAGCTACTATAGTCTCCAACTCTATCCTCTACAAGAACCTTTATAGGATAAACACCAGGTTGAGTCCATTTATGCGTAACCATAACCTTTGAACCGGATGCATAGAAATCTGTCCATTCATCAACATAGTCATCATTATTCCAATCCCAACCAGCTCTCACCGCATCCTCATCAGGATCACTTATGTTAATTGAAAAATTATAAAATATGTTAATATTACATATGTCGGGTCCATCTGGTATATCTGGAGTATAAGGTGGTGTATTCCCCAACTTGGTTGGATAACCAGATGATTTCCAATCGGTTATACCACCAACCATATTATAAATCGTACCTGAAAAGTTACTCTGAGATATTATATAAGCAGCGCTACTACTACGCCCACCTGATCTACAATATAAAATTATATCAGAACCATTATACATCGATATAAATTCTTGTAAACCTTCCTCAGTTTGAAGTTTCGATAGAGTAAAATGCCTTGGATCTTCAGGGAAAGGCGTATCTATTCTCTCAGATTTCCATTCAGAATCTGTTCTAACATCTATTGGTATCTGTATACCATTAGAAGTATCAGATAATAGATTCCAGGCTTCATCAACACTTATATCTATATAGTCAGGTAATGTTTCACCTGCAGCAACATTGAAGAGACCTGTAGCTAACAATAAACCAATGAAAATATAACATATCATATTCTGCCTCATATAAACCCCAAAAAGAATAATATTTTTCAATTATAAAAATTTAACTATTTTTTAAGATTTGGTTGTAACATAAAGAAACCTATTTTTGATATAAAAACAGGATATCTATACCAATTACTTTCTAAACCATATTCATCTTTTACTATAGCCTTCAATATATATAAACCACTTTTATTCCAAATATGAGAATATCGAATATCTTCATTAGAGCTATAGGGACCAATCCATACACTATTACTACCATCACCCCAGTCTATATAGAGGAATATATTATCATTATCTATATCTACTACGTTAAAGGTATAGGAGATATTATCACCAACTAAACCAATTCTAGGACCATGTATCTTCAAATAAGGTGGATTATCTATTCTATATCTAACAGACTTAATGCAACTATAATCACCCCATCCGCGTTCATCATTATAACCTCTAACTCTATAATAATATACCCCATTACTCTTATTATATAGCTTGTATGAATAATCAGTGATATTAGACGAAATAACATTTATACTACTAAAGAAAGGCACAGGATAGATATCATCGATAAAAAAATCATTATTACCAGAGACACTTTTAATAACTCTAAAACGAATATAAAGAGAGGAACCTCTATAGGAATCTAAACTATAATTTTTATATATCCAGCCATTAGATGAACCTGTAAAGGAATCTAAAATCTCATAGTTTCTACCATCTCTACTAACCTCAACAAAACCATAATTCCTATCTTTCTCTAGATTATATAAACACCAGAAAGATAGATTCATACTGCCATTAACAGGTAGAGGATATATAGAACTCATATAACCATAAACATTGGAACTAGAAAAATGATAACTATAATCTCTAGAATGATATTTACTACTACATCTATCGAAACCATCAAAAAACCATAGATTACCGGCATCAGCATTATCATAGAGACCAGAGTAACCCTCTAATTCTTCAAGTTGAAAATATTTTACATCAACCCCAGGGTTTCCTAATTTCCAAGAAAGGATATAACTTCCTGGAGAAATATAAGTTACATTAGTTATAGTAGGTGGTCTAACCATTGGAGTAATACTTTGAATTTCCTCTGCTTTCCTAAGTAAAACAATAGCTCCATCAAGATTCTCTTTGAAAACCTGTTGAAGTGCTCGATAGGATGGATGAAAAGAAGAACAAAGTTCAATCGTATAAGGGAAACAAATTCTACCTAAAACATAGAAACTATAACCATAAAGCCAATCATCTGAGTCACCTGTAGTAGTATAAAGTTTAGAACTCTGCGTAGGTGTATAAAAACCACTACCATCTTGCCTAGTTATATTATAAGCAATATCCTCTCCTATCTTTTTTAATAAAACATCATCAGGTGTCTTATCAGTATAAGAATAACCCCATGGCCATAATACAAGTTCAGAATAAGTATGATAACTGATAGAAGCACATATACAATGAGTTAAAACAAAATTCTTTATAGCTTGAGTTTCAAACTCTGAGAAAGGAGAAGGACCACAATAGGTTTCTGAATATGGATTATGACTTATAACACCTCCAGAACCCCACATACCAACAGCAATACCATTACAAGATCCAGCATAATTACGGTTAATATCAACACCATAAGCATTATATTCTGAGAAGAAACGCCTATTCTTACGCCAATCATGTCCTTGATCATGAGAAAAAACATAGCCATCTGGGTTGACACATGGTATGATCCATATCCTACGGTTATCTACTAGATTTGTAATTGTAGAGTTTAAACCATACTGAGATGTAAATTCTTCAACTAGATATAAACAAACTTCCATACTAGGCCACTCTCTAGCATGATGTAAACCCATAAAAAGTATACCAGATTCATCTTCATCTACTCCAGGGTTATCAGATACCTCTAGACACCATATATCTCTACCCTCCCAGCTTCTACCAATACTTGTAAGCATAGTTATATTAGGATAACTACTAGCTATCTCCTTAAGCTCTAATTCCATTTCATCAAAACTATGATAACCATCTCTAATACTATTATCATATGCCACTACATCATCTAGGATTATAGAATAATTCAAGCCATCAATGAGATTAAGATTATAAGATGGTATAATAATATCAACCCAGGAATTAGGTTTATAACCTACTATATCAAAACCTATAGGGATATCATCTAGAGAAGATGTATAAATTCTAATAAGATACAAACTATTATCACTAGCATCTACAGTTAAAATAGGTGTAGCTAATATTATTATACATAAGATAGCAAATAAAATTCTTTTACTCATAGATATCTACACCTCTCTAAATTCTATTAATAAATCTAAATGTATTTATAAAATATTTATCCCATGCTAAAACCTGGGAAGGTAAGAGGATTATAAGCGATATATATTATAAATATAATCAAACTCAATAGATATATTAAGAATACAGGTTTTTCATCATAATTTTTACGATTAATCAAGAAAAACTCTACTATACCAAAAACTATCATAAAAGATGAGTATAATAACTCGTTAACAAAGATAGCCATGCCTATATAACCTAATAGGAAAAATAAACCTATTATAAGTTTACTTTTCTTCAAACCTAACAATGTTGGCAGTGTTTTAATACCAGCTTTCTTATCTCCCTCATAGTCTTTAAGATCGATGAAATTAATGAAAGCGGTGAAACCTATCAGGAAGAATAGGAAAACCTCTATAGGTATATCGGTGGTTCCAGTGGCATAATAATATCCCAGTAGCACCAATAGCAGAGAGTTTAGGGATATAAAAAATTTTGAGAAAAAAGGTATACGTTTTAATCTAAAAGGAGGAGCAGAATATAAGAAATAGCTTCCAATAAGCAGAAATATCAAGAAGAAAGAAGTAAAATCAAGTATAAAGGTATAGAGAGAAGCAAGAAAGAAAGCAATAATTGCTAACTGTTTATAATGGTTTATAGGAATAGTTCCAGTAATAGTTGATCTTCTAATATTGCTAATCTTATCAATATCATAGTCATGTAAATTATTAACAACTAAAGAAGCTATACCTGCAAATACAATAGCAATTGGCGTAAATATTAATCGAAATAAGTTATCACTTGTCAATACAAAAGATTTATGGAAGATGTTCATCCCAAGGAAAATTCCAAGAACAAACATAAGTTCATAGTGAAGTACCCTAAGAATAGGAAGATCATGCAGTAAAGATATAAAATAATTTTTATTATATAAATAATAAATTATCACACCAAATATAGATAGAAATATTAACATGAATCTTGCACTTAGAATTGGTGTTGGAAGGTATTCTAGATTAAAAATATTTAGAAAAAACTTCAAACCGAAAGGCATAGTCCCCCAGAAAAATATACCACTATAGGTAATAAAAGAGAAAAACGCACTACGAATAATAGATCTAGTTTTTAAGTAGATGTATCCAAAAAATCCAAATAATAAAACCATTGTCTCTACCTTCATTCCAGGAGTAACACCTGTCCCACCGTAGGGCAGAGAAAGAGTAAGCCATCTAAGAATAAAATCACCATGTACATCTGGGAGCATATAAGATTGATTAAAACCCTTACCCATACTCAGAATAAAATCTGTAAAAGGAACCGTTAGAAGAACAATGGTGCCAGGTAAAACCAACCGAAAAATCTTTTCAATCCTCTCTTTAGTTGCCAAATGAAGAATAATGCCAATAACACATACAACACCAATATACCAGAATGAATTGGAAACAAAATTGAGAAAAGAAAAATCATGCAAACCGATAGAGAATTTAGTTGGTAAACTAACTGTGGTATCTGTAATAGTATCAAAAAAATTCCTGAGAGAGCCAATAAATATAAATGTTAATATAAAATATATAATAGGAATCTTCGAGTTCTCAATGGACTCAACGAATTCTCTAGATTTTTCCAGATTCCTTTCAAAGATAACTTTAATAGAATCTATCATGACTATCCTCCATGTATAATCGAATAGAGTATAAAACTTTGCATCTGATAAATCTCATAAAATCTTATCA
>QMTB01000119.1 GCA_003649845.1 Thermoplasmata archaeon
CATTATCATTGCCTCCAAAAAGTAATTATCATTCATCATTAATAAAACCTATGCTATCTTATAATGAAAACTTAAAAGAATGGAACATATATCTCCAGCTATAATGATGGATATCTGCGAGAGATACTGCTATAGATTAATTAGAAAACCTGTAGATATTACCCCTAGAGGTATAACGAATTTAAGATTAGTTTTATTTGATATGGATGGAGTGTTAACAGATACAGGTAGCTCTTGGAGGTATATACATAACTATTTTGGTGTATCAAATGAGGAATCCGTAGATCTATATCTAAAAGGAGAGATAGATTATCATGAGTTTATAAGGAGAGATGTAAATCTATGGAGGGAAAATGGAAAACTGATAGAGAAAGATAAACTAGAAGAGATTCTATCAGATATCCCTTTGATGAAAGGAGCTGATAAACTCATTGAGAAACTACATGAATATAAAATCAAAACAGCTATTGTCAGTGCTGGATTAGATATATTGGCAGATAAAGTAGCTAAGAAAATAGGTATAGATTATATATATGCAAATGGTATAAAAATAGATGAAAATGGTAGATTAACTGGTGAAGGTATAGTAAATGTTAGACTTATATATAAAGATCAAACTGTAGACAGAATATCCAGGGAATTAAATATAGGTTTCAATGAGATGATAGCTGTAGGTAATTCTTGTTTCGATATACCTATGCTTCAAAGATGTGGTATAGGTATAGCCTTTAATCCAGAGGATAGATGTATAGAAGAAACAGCAGATGTTATAGTAAAAGAGAAGAATCTAGAATTACTATTATCTACTCTAAATCGTTATCTATAGATTTCCTTCTACGAAACCTTGATAGAAAACCTCTTTTTCTACACAACTCTAATATCTGCTGTTTTAAAAACTCTTTATCTGCTCTATACTCCTCAATTTGTCTCTCTAGAATTTGAATTATATATTTTTGATGTTCAATTTTCTGTTTCAAAGGACGAACCTCTGTTTGATAAAGCGTAGAATAAACTTGATCATATACCTCTTCAGGTATATCGTTTTCATCTTCCTCTAAAAATTTTTTAACCGCTTTCTCTATAAGCTCATTTCTTGACATACTATGATTCTCGATTTTATCAAACAGCTCTTTGTCAACGCGAACCGCTATTCCCTTTGTTTCCATAATAAAAACTCCTCAGTTGAAATACTATAACTGGTATAATAATTGTGTAATAAAATTTTATTGTATAGTAAAGGAATCCACCCAGTTTTGGTCTCACTGTAGAATCAATGATATCAATCCATACTTCTTCTGTAAGTCTATCCTCCATAGAATGTTTGAATTCATAAATAACTAAACACTGGTTCAGCTGCTAGTCTATAACTATTATCAACAGGATATACAACCAATATCATATCCATATATCCAACGGCTTCTTCTAAAACTTGTCGAGAATTTATATAGGGTATGTACATCTGCAACTAACATAGTTTGTAAACCTTTATCCTCTCTCCTATGAGTTATCCTCTATAGCAATTGAAGCTGATTCTATCAAATCATCTACTGTAAATTCATCATCTATCATTGGTAGATGAATAAAAGCTACTTTTATAGAGAGATTATTATCTTCCTTATACCATAGGAGATTATAGAAAAGAGAGTTACAGACATAGAAACCTGGTGATAAACTTATAGATGTAGGTATACCATTTTCTTTAATCTTAGAGTAAGTTGATAGTACATCAATATTTGTCTTCTCAACAAATGGAGCAGATGGAATAACAGGTTTAAAAGAATATAATGGTTTATCTGAAAATGGATCCCATTCTAGATTATAAGCAAAAACCTCTATCTCAATAGATTTCGCCTTTGGAGATAAACCAAGGCTTATCACCATATAAGGATTTATCCTATTAATCTCCTTTATAGCAATAGAACTAGATTCATTGAAATCAACAGGTAGCACAACACCTACAATCTTATTATCATCTATCATAGAACCATCTAGAGCTTCTGCTACTAAAGCAGATGGATTAACCGTATAAGATGCAAAAGCTTCAAATCCTGTAACTAACACTATCTTAGAAGAATGATCTTCTCCTAGTGTCAATGGAGAGATAGATGAAATAACCAATAGCAAACATATGTATAAGATTTTATACATTCACTCTAAATTATACGTTTCTATAATAAAAAAATTATGATTGGATTATACGTTCTGGTGCAAATACGGGGCTTTTCTATGAAAAATGACTGAGTGTTGCATTCGGGGCGTAAACATTGAAAAAAATTAAAGAGATTGAGTGATTAAACTCATCCATCTGTTCCTTCCAAGATTTAAGTTAATTCCTGCCATCTCTGCTGGTGTCATTCCGTTTAAGGCAGAATGCTTTCTTATGAAGTTGTAATATGTCCTCAGGTTCTCATTCATCTGTCTTGCTGTCTCAACACTATCCAATGCACGCATAACCTTGTCCCTTTCACGATATGTGCCATGGTAACGCTCTAGGACATTGTTATTTATCCTGTCTCTTATTCCAACATTATAGACATGAATAATGTCCTCTCCGAATACGTCTTTTACCGCAGATGGATAAGAGGGCATTCCATCTGTAATCATTGCTCTTGGATTTATTCCGTGTGCCATTCTCTTTGCTTTCTTTAATACTGCCTTTGTCTCAAAGTCGCTTCTTTCTTTGGTAATAGCATTTGAAATAAGAAAGCGACTATCACTATCTAATGTATTCCATGAATAAAACCACTCGCCATTTATGTTTATCTTTTGTTCGTCATTATGCCATATCTCCCCGACATTTGGCTCTAATTTATTCACATGCCCATTGATTTTAGCCATGTATGTGTTTATCCATCGCATAATAGTTGTATGGTCTACTTTTATCCCATAGAATTGATAAATTGTATCTGCAATTTTGCGGGTTGATAAGCCTTTGAAATACAAATCCATCGTCAGTGCTATGAGTTTGCTATTTGTCTTTCTATGCTTTATTGGCTCTGGAGTAAATCTTCTTCCACATTCCTTGCATTCGTATCTCTGCCTTATTCCTGCTTTTGTCTTTCTTTTTCCTCTCTTTATTACATTGATGGAGTTACACCTATCACATCTTATTTCGTTTGTCTCCAGTTCCGTCTTTATCTCCAAAATGTCTTCTTTTTCCCTGAGTTTCAAGAATATCTGAACAGATTGGATATGCTTACATAAAAGCATTCCATGATTCTTCTGGAAATCGGGGCAATTGCATCTCCATTCTCCATTGTGAGTAACAGTGTATCTCTTTTCCCTATCAGATTGGGATGGCACAAGAAAAGTCTCTTTCCCTATTGCTTTTGGGGTATCTCCTTTTGCCAAAATGGCAAAAGCCCTTACCTTCCTCAAACTTTCCAGATTTTGCTTTTCAATTTCTCCTATTCTCATTGGTCTCACCATATAGTGTAACAGAAAAGAGTATATAAATGTTGTGGTGATAGTGCAATATTGGTATATCGAAAGGCATATATTGATACACTATTATTACATTTTATGCGAAAAGTAGAAATTGATAATGTAGAAGCAATGGTTGAAAAGCCAATAAAAGATGGCAGAATAGTTGGTTTGAAACAATGGGAAGGAAAAAAAGCGGTTGTAGTTATTGTTACATAAAAATTAAGAGAATAATTAAAGTATAAGATATACATTTATAACAAAGAGAATGACGGCTATGTCGGTATCTCATGAAGATATTAGGTACAAGGTAATTACGAAATTAAGAAAGATGATTCTACAAACAATCAACTATATTAGAGAGTCAAAACCTCAAATATACTCAAAGTTGCAGAATCAGTTGGAAGATTATAAAAAGCTTATTGAACAGGGTGAAGACATTCCATTAATAATAAAGAATGAAAAAATCATCGATGGCATCGGAAAACCTGACATAGAAATATTCGGTGGCAGAATAATTATCGAGGTGAAAGTAAAGGAATCTGAATTTGGAGAAGGATTTGAACAAATTAGCAGATATGTAACATCGTATCCTTGTGCAGAGTATGCTATACTAACAAACTACAGTTATTGGGAATTTTATAGAGTGGTAGAAGGAAAGTTAACTAAAGCGGATGACATGAGTCTACTCTCCATTATAGACGAGATACTCATCAAAGGTATCAAAATACCTTTATCAACAGAGAATGTCAAGAATATATTCAACCCAATCTCCCTCTTAGAAAACGAACTTCATCATATCTTTGAGAATTGCGATGTAAAAAATATTGCTCTTTTTGAGGCTTACAAAAATATTATGAAAAGGTTATACGAGAAGGCATCAGAAAAGGATGTTGAAAACCTTTTCATAAAGCATACATTGATACAGATGATAATTTCATCGTGTCTCACTGTGTCATCGAAGAAGAAGACAGTAGCGATGAAAGCATGTTCTGGTGCTGAGATAGAAGCTGAAATAGTTCTTCCATACTTGAACTGGTGGATACCCACAGCTTTAAAAGATATGGGAGTATCTGATAAGCAATTCTTGACCTCTCTGGTGGAGTTTGTGTATTCCAGAGCTATGCTTCTTGATTGGGAAAGTGGTGGAAAGGAAGATGTTTTCAGGGAATTATATGAGATTCTGATTGATGCTGAGACAAGAAGGAAAATCGGTGAATATTATACCCCATTATGGCTTGTGGAGTATATGATAGATAAGACAGCCAAAGATGTTGGTGGATTTAAGAATAAAATAATTCTCGACCCTTTTTGTGGTAGTGGAACATTTCTAATAAATGCATTTTACAGGAAAATTGAGGAAGGAGAGAATCCAGATGATGCAATAAGGGAAATCATCGGATTTGATATAAATCCTTTAGCCGTATCTATAGCAAGAGCAGAGCTTATGATAGCATATCAAACAATAGACCTTTTGCGTAATTGTAAGACTGGAACAATTTTCCTCTTCTAACCTCCCCCCTAATTTGCTATTTTTACTCTGCGAGTACGGTGAAATTCACCAGTCCACAAACAATAGACGTCATACGGTCATATCG
>QMTB01000120.1 GCA_003649845.1 Thermoplasmata archaeon
CAGATATCCTTGAAGATTTTGTTTATTGGTTTAACAACCGTAGATACCACCTAGGCATCTACGGTTATCCCGCAGATGTTTATTTACGAAAACAGAATGTTACCGATGTTACTTGACATTACAGTTACCAAAACTTTTTATATCTCTCATCGTATCCAGTAACACGAAAAATAAAAAGTTAATACGGAGGTGTAGTTTAGAATGGCATGTTTCTTAGCACCTGCAACTGAAGCAGTTGCAACAACTATAATACAAAAAATGATAGGTAGGGAAAAAGCTGAAAAACTTAGATTAAGATGGTTAAACACTATGCTCTGGGGAGGAGTAATACTTCTGACAATAGAACATATATGGCATGGAGAACTTGTACCATGGCCACCATTCTTAACGGCTATGAGTAATCCAGAGGATGCAGCGATTATGGTACATGAAATACTAACAAATGGTATACTAATGGCAGCAATAGTAACACTCACATGGATAGTAATGGTTCTGCTAAGCTCCACGTTAATTCAGAAAAAGACCGTTAAAGAAAAAACAACTGCCTAAAAAGGAGATGGCTTAATGTGGTTGATAATAGTATCCCTAGCAGCAGCTATAGCGACTGCAATATGGTATATCAAAGATGGTGTATCCAAACTAAGTTTCCTAAGTTTAGTACTATGGGGTACAACTATAATGATATTCGTGGATCACACGATGGGTTATCTAAGTGAGGGTGGAGAATTCATTGAGATGACACCTAATGCAATACTGTTAGGTATGGTACTAGTTATAATCGCGATAATACTATGGGAGCTGATGTTAATCTTCGAAGATCCCAAAGGGAAAATCAAAGTATCACTGAGAAAAAACTAATCTCTACAATTCAATCTCTTTTTATATTTTATTCAATCTGGGCTAAAATCTCTACAAAAAATGATTTCATATAGAAATGATGATGGAAATCTAACTCAGGATGATCTACATAGTTTCAAAAACTCGTCTGACTTTTTCTGCAATATTCCGTTTTAAAGCAAAAGATATCGTAAAAGATGCAACTACTAAAGATACTCCAATCACCAATATACATCTAGTAATAACGATATTTGGATTTAATACTACAGGTGGTGGAGATATTAGATTTTCAAAAGTTGCATTAAAAAGAGGAGCAAGATACATTCCAATAGGTATACCAAATAATACACCTGTAGAAGAGAACAATAGAGTTTCCCAGAAATTATTCCTCACTACCTCATAATTTGAAAAACCCATTGATTTTAGTATCACAAACTCCCATTCACGTTCCATGACAGATATGAAGGAGAATAATCCTATAACTAACATTACTAGAGTTAATGTCACCATATCCATTGCATAAACCATTGCATGATACTCTCTCATGAGATTAAGCCAACCGCTTTCGAGTTCCTCTTTCTCCACCCAGGATCTAATAAAAGAGAGGTTTTGAAATGAACTTTCTACTGCTTTTCTCTTCATCTTCTCAACTTTAAGTAGTGCTCCTGTAGAAGAATTAAGGTTTTTGAATATATACCCCTCAGAGGAACCAAACTCATTGAGTATTCCTGATATTTTTTTTTCATATATTCCATATGGTGTAAATAGAGTAACCCTATCCCCAATAGAAAGACCAAGTCTATGAGCAGCGTCTCCTGATATAAGCATATCAGAGTAATTGATTTTACCTTCAGCAAGTGAGAAATCATGCATCTCACTATCTTTTATTAACTCATTTAACTGTATGATTATGCTTTTATTTCTATAGGATATCTCTGCACCATACCCTACATATGGTTCTACTTTTTCTATACCTTGAAGATTATTTAACATGTCTATGGTTGAATTATCCTGCAATGTATCAAAACTGATTTTTATATCCCATAACTCATTTTCATCAAACCTATACTTAATTCCCTCTACATAACTATCCATAGAAAGTGCGAAGGATAACCCAAGAGATAATACTAGAGCAGTTACCATAATAGTGCTTATACTTCTTGCTTTGTGACCCATTATATCTCTTAAAACAAGTTTTTTCAAAGGAGGAAAAGTCTTCCTACTGAGTATCCTTGTTCCTATCCTAGTTGCCATATAGGGTTTCATTGCCTCTGCTGGTGTAAAAGAAGATGCTCGATAGGATGGAAAAAATGCTCCAATTATGGAAAAAATGATTGCAAATATTAACGCATGAATAACATAGGTTAGATCTAATTTATAAGCTATGAAATCCTCTGGGATACTGAGTACATTGACACCCCAATAATTCATTATAGAGGCTAGTAGCCAGAATCCCAGGGGTATAGAGATAACTGCACCTATTATTGCTATTATACAAGAGAAATAGATGTAGTGGGAGAATATACTCCATTTGCTGAAACCCATTGCTCTAAGTGTTCCTATCTCATGTCGTTTTCTATCAATGATTCTTGATAATACTACAAATATGATAAAAGCAGATATCGCAAGTAGAATACCAGAAAAGAGATTTGCAAGAGAATTCATAGCTCCTAGATCCTCTCTGAAGGCTGTATAAGCAAAAGTCTTACTCGAGGGTTTAACCACAGGGTTAATCCCTCTTTTTACGAAAAGCATTCTAATAGATGATAAAACTGTATTCTCCTTATTTTTATTTAATAATTTAATGTAGAGTGTATTAATAGAATCATTAAGAATTTCTCGTGATACAAAGAAAATTCCGAAATCCTTCTCAATCCATCCATCAGGTGAAATCAAATAAATATGATTAGGGGAGAAACAGATACCACAAACTGTTAAATTTAGGGTTTTTCCAGATAGATATAGAGTGATTTTCTCCCCTATTTTAACATTATGTTTATCAGCATAGTGATGTTCAATAACAACTTCATTTCCAGCTTTTAGATCTCTACCTTTTAGAATCTCATAGTTATCGACTCTCTCTCCGATTTCCACACCTATTATTTCCCCTCTAACCCTAGTGTCATCAACAAAGGTGTATGTATCTGTTATAAAAGCTGAAGAAACCATCGATATCCCAGGGATATTCTTGATATCCAATGATGGATCACTAATTGGTATAGTAGATATAGTTATATCTGAGGTATTGAGTTTTTCATCTGCATTATCAAGACTTTGAATACCGGAATCATAGGTGCTCCTAAAAGATGAATAAATCCCTGAACTGAATGCAATTAGAAGAACTATAGCAATCACCCAGTTTTTCTGATATCTGAACTCACGTATCAGACGTTTCATTTCTCCTCTTCTAATAAGTCTATTAGATTTTTCTATCGTCCACTATTCTTCCATCTCTTAACGTAACGATGCGTTCTGCAAACTTGGTAATGCCTAGATCATGTGTAACTAAAATAGTAGTAGTACCCATATTTTTCGCTGAATTATAGAGTGTGTAAGCTACTTTTTCACTGCTTTTTGTATCAAGATTCCCAGTTGGTTCATCTGCAAGTAGTATCGATGGTTTTTTAGCAAGCGCTCTTGCAATTGCAACTCTCTGTTGTTCTCCTCCAGATAACTCTGATGGAAATCTATCTCCAAGTTTAGATATACCCACTATTTCAAGATAACGGATAGCTTCTTCTCTCGTTCTTTTTACATTTCTAAGTTTTAATGATAATTCAACGTTTTCAACTGCAGTAAGAGTTGAAATAAGGTTGAAAAATTGGAATACGAAGCCAACTTTATATCGTCTAAAACTAGTGAGTTCTTTATCCTTTAATTTCGAGAGATCTTCACCATCTACAATTATCCTTCCTTCAGTTAGTACATCTATTCCACCAATTAGATTCAACAAAGTACTCTTTCCGCATCCTGATGGACCTACAACTACTATAAACTCTCCTTTTTTAACGGATAGATTCACATCTCTTAATCCATAAACCTTTGTCTCACCAGATCTATAAATTTTAGTTACATTTTTCATCTCTATCATAAAAGATGTGGCTATATCCGACGGAGGACGAATATTAAATATTTTTTCACATCTTGGACAGGAAACGGTATACTCCTCAGCATCATCCGGCACCTCTACTATAAATACGTCCGTACAGTTTGGGCATTTGGTTTTCACCCTCATAGTTTCCCCTCATCTCCTAATTGTTTGTTATTGGACATGGATCTTTTCTTCTCATTTACATAAGTTCCTCCAATGAATAAATTATATATCTCCTGTTTCAGCAAATCTAAGTTTACTCCTAGATCTTGAAGGATTAATATCTGATATATGAATCCATCTATACAGGCAGAGAGAATGCAGGCTTTTATTTTTGAATTTGGAATATCCAGTTCATTCAATATATTTTCTACTATTCCAATATATTTCCTCCAGATATCTTTAATCACATTGATGGTTTCTTTTCCATCCTCACAGTAGACAATCAGATCATTTGCAAATTTTACCAGTTTACTTTGATCAGTGATGGAGGATAATGAGTCATTGATAATAATCCAAAGTTTTTCTTCAGGATTTCTGCATTTATTAAGTTGTTCATAAACACTTCTCCTCCAAAAAATCTCCATTCCTACTCTCAATGCCTCTTTTGCAAGATCTAGTTTAGAATCGAAATAATGGAAAATAGCGCCTTTTGATACCTTTGCTCGCTCGGCAATAGCATCTATTGGTACAGTTGCATATGATGATTCAGTAAATAATTCCAATGCAGATAGTACAATCTTTTTCCTTGTGTCTATTTCCTTTATTTTTGGCATACCGCTCATTAAATACCGACTAGTCGGTATGTAAGATCCTTTATTTAAATCCATCGAAAAATAGTTAACCAATTAGTAGAGTTGATAAGATAATAATATGAAGTTTTATTCCTTAATCAGTTCTCCATATGAGCTAATGTTTATCTACAAATTAACTTTCAAATGATGATTGTCTGAAAAACATTTAACAAGACTTTTGCACTTTTTAGAATTCAGGAGAAAATAACTTATCTTTGAACAGTGTTTTTCATCCTCATGGATGGGATGGAAACATGTTTTTTACAAAGGATACGAACCTTTTCGGGAAAAGG
>QMTB01000121.1 GCA_003649845.1 Thermoplasmata archaeon
AGGTTTTACTCTACCTAATATCTCTGTTTTCCCCCATCATTGTAGTTCTTTTATTGCAACAGGTGATGCAACAAAGAATGGCGATATCATTATCTCTAATTCCATGTGGAGTAGCAGTGATGGAACTGGTTTATGGTGGTGGAGTTACTATATAGCTATACGTTGGAATATTATCCTAGACGTCATACCAACTAATGGCCATCGTTTCCAGATGGTTTGCGCTCCTGGCTATATTTGGAGTAACCACGATTTCTATCAAAATGAAGCTGGTATAATGTTTATTGAAACAACTTTGCCACAAGGACTATGGAGTGAAAAAGGTTTACCACTTGCTATTAGAGCTAGAGAAGCAGTACAATATGCTAACAGTATAGACGATGTTATACATTATCTTAGATATAGAAATGATGGTATTATGAATGCTGTATGGCTCATAGGAGATGCTAAAACAGGAGAGATAGCTAGATATGAGCTTGGTTTATTCCATGATGCTATTGTTAATAGAACAAAAAATGGTTTCCTATGGTCATCTAATAATCCAATGGATTTCTGGGTCAGATGGGAGAAGATGGACTGGCGTCTATTAGCTAAAAGACTGCTATTCTACTTCTTATTTGGATGGGATGGATATCAATATCATACTCCAAGGTATCATCCAGCTAGTAGAGATATCAAATTTAAAGAATTAGGTAAAAAATATTATGGTAGAATCGATGTAGATATTGTTAAAAAAATTATGTCCATTGATCCAATTGGAACATACTCCCCTGATTGTAAGATTACTACCTCCTCTCTAGTTAGAGACAACGGCATGTGGGTTTTCACAGGGAACCCCAGTGGTAAGACACTCTCTATGATAAACTATAATACACCGGAGTTTAAAGTAGAGAAAATACTACCAGTAGGTTGGGTTAGAATATATGGTTTACCAGAGAATCATAATTCTAGTATAGATGATAGTTTTATACCTATAGAAACTCCAGCTTCTATTAAATGGAATACATCTACAGGTAACAATTCTAATGATTTTATATCTAAAGGAGTTATAGTAGACGATATATTATATGAAACTACTTCTAATGGTAAACTAATGGCTGTATCTCCATTTACTGGTGATATACTATATACAGTGGATATTGGTTTGAATCCAACTAAACCTGTATATAAAGATGGTAAACTCTTTATAGGATCCAGTAAAGGCTTAGAGGTTTTTGATATAGCATGGAAAGCCCATGGAGTGAAAGATATAGGTAGAGTTGTTTCACCACCAGTTATAGATGATAAAAAAATCTATGTTGGTAATATAGATGGGGACCTATATGCTATTGATATAGTATCTGGTGAAATACTTTGGAATAAATATCTAGAAGGTGAGATAGAATTAGCTGGATTATATAACGATAATCTCATCATTGCATCTTATAAAACTTGTTATGCTATAAATAAAAATAATGGTAAAATACAATGGAGTTTTAATACAAATGGTGTTATTACCAGTCAGCCATCTATATATAATAATATGATATACCTCGGTTCTTGGGATACAAATATCTATGCTTTATATGCATCTAATGGTACTCTAAAATGGAGTTTTGAAACAGGTTGGGGTGTAGATGTTAAACCAGTTTTATATAGCAATGTTATATATGTTGGTTCTACCGATAACAATTTTTATGCTATAGATGCATCCACTGGTTTGAAACTATGGGAGTATCATTGTAATGCTGCAATTCATAGTAGCATAGCGGTATCAGATAATACCATTGTTTTTGGTTCTGATGATGGTAATCTATATGCTTTAAACTCTGATGGAGAACCATTGTGGGTATTCACTCCTGGTAGAAGTATAAAGGATGAGATAAACTATTTCACTACACCTATAAGATCTATGCCTATTATCCATGAGAATACTATATATATCGGTATTATGGGAAACATCTATGCACTGCTGTTATAGAATTTGAGGTAGATCTACAACCTAAAAATTGGGAAGATATCATGAAAATTAAAACTATAATACAATCAATATTGATAGTAGGTATTATTCTATCAAGTATAATTCCATTCACAGGTTGTATAAGTGGTACTATCAAACCATTTGATAATCCTACTCTTCCACTTAGAGGATTCTATATGGGGATTTTACCTACTGTTGCTAGAAACCAATCTTTCGAAGATGGATATAAACAAGCATCGGAATATGCAGAGTTTACTCCCATATGGTCTTCTGGAATAGGAGCAGAAGGTTTCTGGGATTATGCAGACAAACTAAAAGGATGGCAGGGAAATATATTTCTTAAGAAATATATACGTGGAAATGGTATGTTTCCGATAATTCATTTCTCTTTTATGGACAAAAATGAAGCTGGAGAATTGATTCTAAAAACACCTGAGAATATGAAAAATGCTACTTTGAATAACTCTGTTTGGAGAAAACTCTATAAGAAATCTATTTTTGATGTTGTAAAAGTTGCTCATCCTCTATATCTATCAATTGGAAATGAAGTAAATCGATGGTATGAAGAATATGGAGTAGAAACAGATAATCCCAATGGATTCCAACATTTTGTAACCCTCTATGAGGAGATCTATGATGAAATAAAAAAATTCTCTCCAGATACATATGTATTCTGTGTTTTCTCTAGAGAAATTGTATCTGAGAATAGAGAGGCTAATCTTGATGTTTTAAAAATGTTTGATCCAGATAAGATTGATATACTAGTGTTTACTAGTTATCCCTTTGCTCTACCAGGTATAAATAGACCATCGGATATACCTGATGATTATTATCTAACCGTTGCTCAGTATCTTCCCGGTAAACCTTTTGGATTCAGTGAACTAGGATGGCCTTCAAGGGAGGAATTCGGTGGAGAAGAGGCACAAGCTGAATTCCTATATAGATGCTCTAGTAATCTCACAGTTGATCAAGGTATTGATTTACATCTATTTGGATACTGTTGGCTTCATGATTTAAATGAGAATGATACCCTTGGCCTTATAAGATACGGTGGAAGCGAGAAAATAGGATATCAAGCTTGGAAGGAAATCTCTCAATCATAGAAAGCTCTGATTAAACCCTTATATAATTAAAGTATTTAATGTATCTGTGCATTTCATATCTCCTTTTTTCTATATAATATTCCCTTAGTCAACAGAAGGTATGAGTTATTCCATCTACTATTCATGCAATGAATCTACTTTTCCCAATCTAAAAATTCAACTAGGTTAGCATCGGATGAATGTTTGAAAAATTTATTTGGATTAAAATCCTTGATCTCACTACTATTTTCAATCCATGGTAACACTATACAAGATGGATGCATACTATCTAGATAGATGGTGTTATGTGCTATCCTATATGTTGTATTTCTACTCATTGGCTCCCCTGTATTTGGATTGGCTAGGAATCTAGGGTAATTAGATGAAGAGATATCTATTCTTATCCTATGACCACTGTTCCAAATATAGGATACATTCCATAGGTCCACCTCTACCTTGTATACCTCCCCTGGTTCCATAAACTCCCAGTGGTCACAACCATTTCTATTTCTCATTCTAATAATACCATCTGTTATAAGCATAGATCTACCATCAGGATATACATCTGTTAGTTTAACAGTGAAATCAGTATCTATACAATCAGATGAAACATATAATATAGCTTTAATTGGTCCTGTTGCCTCAAATGGTTCCTCTAAAACTGGGCTGGTGAATACTAGTACATCATCTCTACTCTCAACGCTTCTCTGATCGTAGGGTCCAGCAGGTATATTTAAATTCTGACCACCAACTGTTGGAACAGGATTAGTTGGATCATAGATATAGGTAATAGGTTTATAATTTCCAGGATGTTCCCTGCTTAGTATGCCATCTTCATGGAGATACCATTTAACCTCACTATAGAGCAGAGGCGGCCAATCATCAGCTGTCCTCCATATATTCCCAGGTGCATTTGTTTCATTTACAGCACCCATAACATAGTATACCACTGGTGGCCATTTATCAAAATCACTTTCTGCACCCATGGTATATTCTTCGATCATCTCTACAAATAGGTTAAAAGAGAAGTTATCATTTGCATTATCTGGATATATAAGTTCACCTTGTTTAGTTTTACCCATACCTCCATGTGTCCATGGCCCTATAATCAACTTAGATTTACCTCTTGCTCCTATACCCCCTTTATGTTGATATCCAAGGAATCCCTCTATATTTCCCTGTAGGAATATATCATACCATCCTCCTATATGTATAGCTGGGACATTAACATTCTGCCATTTACCATCTAAACTAACATTTGACCAATAATCTAATGTATAATTCTCATGATCAAAATATTCTGGTAGAATATATAAACTACCTTGATCTTCCAACCACATCTTTACAAGACTATATCTAAATTCTCCACCTTGATAGATGGCATGTTTATATAGATTAGGTGTTGCTACAGCTATAAATTGACATGATAGATTAGGTGGATTATCACCAGCCGTATAATACTGAGTTATACCAAGTGCAGAACCACCATATGTAGCTATTCTACCATTACACCATTCCTGGGATGCAATCCATGCCAATGTATCTGGTCCATCAGTTTGTGCATTTCTAAAAACAGTATCTACACCTTCTGATGCGAATCTCCCCCGCATATCTTGAATTACTGTTGGCCAACCGTTTTTAGCAAGAGTTATACCAACAAGTTTTAAATTATCCTTATTATAAGGTGTACGTATAAGTATTACTCCATGTGGTTGTTTTAGATTTGGAGGTAGATATACATCTGTTGCTAAATGTACACCATCTCTCATCTCAATCATATACTCTGTTGGTTTTATACATCCAGGTAGAATCGATGATATAACGATAATTGCTAGTATGAAAAAAATAGATATCCTAGCATTCATTTTAATACACCTAAGAGAATTTATAATATGGAATATTTTTTAATATTTTCCACACTGTGAGGG
>QMTB01000122.1 GCA_003649845.1 Thermoplasmata archaeon
CTAAGAAGAAATCTTTTTTATCAAAAACAGCAAAATCCCTATTTAACCCAAAGGAAAACCTCATAATCAAAAGCAAAACCTTAAGCTCTCTCTTGGTAAAATTAGAGTTTTATGCTCAAGTCTAGTTATAATTTCCAGAGTATATATTCTCTTGATTTTTTAGAAAAATTTATTTATGAGAATTTTTATGTCGCCTCTTGAATCTACGAGGGAGAAAAGTATATGAAGATATCTAATCCAAAGGATATGATAGGTAAGTTGGTTACTGATTTTAACGGTGTAACCATTGGTGTTGTAGATAAGATTTGGAAGAGCTGGAATGAGGAGTACCCTGGGTGGTTTTTGGGTGTAAGACTAAATGAGGAAGTAAGAAACACATGGTTTAGAGGTACAACAAAACTTATACCAATATATAACGACTATATCCAGGATATCGCTGAACATATTATGCTTAATAAAACAGCTGAGCAACTCAGTCGTTATTTGAATAAAACAGTTTCTTGCAGCGATGCGGCTCATCCAATTGATCACCTCATGGATATGCCTATTTATGATAGAAACCATTCCCGTGTTGGAACATTCTATGGTTGGGTCGAGAGTGATGGAATATATAAACACTATGGTTGCTTCGTAGATCCATATCTATGTGATATCTGGGATATACCATATAATATCGTTATGCCACTCCAACCTTCTATGGTTCATCAAGTTTTTGATACGATTACTCTCAATAGAACCCTAGAGGAGCTCAGAGAGTATTGGCGGCAATATTCTGAGAAACACTAAGGAGGAGTTTAAGGGAATAGCCGCATTCCCTACTCCTCTCCCTCCCTCCATCTCCCCTGTTTTTGAGGGATATGTTGTATACGTAGAGAATAGGTTTAGTAGATGATTTTGTGCAATAAAAGAATTTATGAATCAGATGTTGATAATTTGATTAGAAGAAGATCTAAAATATTTTAGGTAGTTACCATAAAATAGTGGGATTTATATCAGCAGAAGTTTTAGTAGAAATTACACAAGTTATTGCAAAATTTCGATGATTTTATATAGGACCTAATTCTTATAGTGGAGGTCTAATTGAAAGATAGGGATGGGATGAAGCTGAGATTGAATAACGATGAGGATGTTGATTTGAGTTTAATCTTGGATTCGAAGTCTTTTCCTTCTTTTGTTACCTATATCTGTAGAGGTGGTAGTAAGTGGTCTCCTATCTATGTAAGTAAGAATATTCTAAACTTTGGTTTCACTAGAGAGGAATTCTTGGAGAAAACCGATTTCTGGATTAATCATATACATCCGGATGATCAACAAAAGTTTCTAGATGAGCTATCTGATGTTTTTGAAAAAGGTTTTCATACCAGAGAATATAGAGTTTTAGATAAAAATGGTTGCTATAGATGGGTGAAAGATGAACGTAGATTGATTTATGATGAAGATCGTGAAACCGATAGATATATTGGTTTCATATATGATATAACCAGGGAGAAAAAACTGGAGGAATCCTTACTTGAGGTTGAAAAACGATTTGAGGATATATTGTCGGTTTCTGCGGATTGGTTCTGGGAAGTTGATAAAAATGGAGTATATACTTTTGTAGCTGGTAAAGTCGAAGAAATCCTTGGATATAAACCAGAGGAACTCATAGGTAAAACACCTTTTGATCTCATGCCGGAGGATGAAGCAGGACGAATGGAAGAGATATTCAAAAAAATTGCTGGCGAGAAAAAAAGGATTATGAACTTAGAAAATTGGAATGTAACTAAACAAGGTAGAAGAATCTGCTTACTAACAAATGGGGTACCTCTATTGGATGGAGAAGGTAATTTAATAGGCTATAGAGGTGTAGATAAAGATGTTACTGATATTAAATTAGCGGAGATAGAGAGAGAAAATCAAGTCGAAAGGATCAAAAGATATCAATCAGCTATTGTGAAGATAGCAACTGATGAATCAATGATTGAAGGAAAATTTGATATCTTCTGTAAACATGTCACTGAGGTAATTGCCCATGCCATGAATGTAGAACGAGTTAGTATATGGTTGTTAAATGATGAGCAAACTGAGTTGATATGTATCGACTTATATGAGAGAAGTAAGGATAAACATTCAAAAGATATTACGCTTTCTGTGAATAATTATCCTAATTATTTCAATACTCTTCGAAACACTACAGCTATTGATGCAGAAGATGCGCTTAATGATGATAGAACCAAAGAGTTTAAAGAAGATTATTTGATTCCACTAGGTATTGTTTCTATGCTTGATGCAGCTATTAGAGTTCATGGCAAAACAAGAGGGGTTGTATGTCATGAACATATAGGAGAAAAAAGAAAGTGGTTACCCGATGAAATTATTTTTGCAGGTGAAGTTTCAGATCAAATTGCAAATGCTTTACTTACTTCTGAACGGATTTATACTATAAAAGAGTTAGAGCAAAGAATGAAAGAACTTGAACTCTTTCAATCTTTTACTGAGGAGAGGGAACTTAAAATGATTGAATTAAAAAGAGAGATAAATGAACTCTGTGAGAAATATGGAGAAAAACCTAGATATGAGATAGTAGATGAGTTAAAGGAGGAGGAAGTGTTAAATCCTTGATTTTAGGAGGAGAAAAGAATGTTTATAGGAAAGTTAAAGATTGTTGTGGTATTGTTGGTTGTTATTGCAGCTGGTATATTATCTGGATGTACAACTCGAGAGGAATTGAATATACATGAGGGAGATAATGGTGTACAACAAATGGGTCCGGTGTTTGTTGGATATGGCTGGAGTATAAAATCTGATCCTGTAGAAGCGGTAGCTGAGGCTGTTTCATCAGTAAAAACTCAGCTTAAGGATAAAACTCCTGATTATGTAATTCTTTTTTCAACTGTTGATTATAATTCAACGGTTATCCTTAGAGAGGCTTCTAAATATTTTCCAGAAGCACAGATATATGGTGGTACTTCATGTACCGGTGTGTTAACTAAAGATGGGTATCATACTAGTGGAAATGGTTCTCTAGCTTTATTAGCTGTTTCTTCTGAGAATATTAGTTTTGGTGTTGGTGGAGCAGAGATAGGAGATTCTGCTAGAACAGCTGGAGCAGAAGCTATCTCAGAGGCTATTGTAAATGCTGAGAGAAACAATGAAACACCTGATCTTGTTTTGATAACCGCTGCTCCTGGGAAAGAAGAAGAAATACTACTTGGAATAGAAGATGTAATTGGTAAAGACACACCAATATTTGGTGGGAGTTCAGCGGATAATACCATAGAGGGATATTGGAAGCAATTTGCAAATAATAAAGTATATTCCAATGGCGTTAGTGTAACCGCTATTTTCACTAATCTAAAAATTGGTTACTCATTTGAAGCAGGGTATCTAATAAGTGAACAAGAGGGAACCATCACCGAGGCAGAAGGTAGAACCATCTATAAAATTGATGATAAACCTGCTGCAGAGGTTTATAATAGTTGGACTTCCGGGGAGGTTATTGGTGAAAATCATTCATCTACTGGAGAATTAATCATTCTCTCTCAATCTACTTTTTATCCATTATCTAAGAAACTAGTTGGTTCAAATGGAGAGATCCACTATCTTTCTATACATCCACTCTCGGTTAATTTCTCTGATAAATCCCTCACAGTTTTCGCTAACGTAGAAAACGGAGAAACTATACAACTAATGCATGGAACCTGGGAGTTATTACTTAACCGAGGACACAGTACACCATCGAAAGCATTAGAATTCGGTGAAATCGATAAAGGTAAGGGTGCATTTGGTATCTATACTTTTTGCGGTGGAACACTCCTAGGTATACCTGAAAATGAGAGGTTTAAACTTCCTTTATTGGTTTATCAAACTATTGGTATACCTTTCATTGGAACTTTTACTTTTGGTGAGCAAGGTTATATCAGCGGTGTTGGAAATAGACATGGGAATCTTGTTAATTCTATGGTAATAATCGGTGAAGAAGAAAAATGAATCACCTTTCTCATCTCCTCCAACGGGATTACGGGTTTAATATCGTAATGTTAAACCTCCTTAATTCTCTTAAGTCTTTAAACCAAGAGGATTTCCATGAAACAAAGGCTGCTGAGATAACTTTAAGTTTGGTGAATAAGAGATGAAATTGAAAAGCATGTTTCATAAAGTATTCCTCTACATGGTTCTTATATCCCTCATCGGCGGAGGAACCACCTTAGGTATATTAATTACCGGGCAAACTCTCACCATGGAAGAAAATATTATCGGAGAACATCTAGTAATCGCTGATATAGTCTCACAAACCATTGAAACAGGTTATTTCGCTGGTAGATGGCCTTTTGAAACACTTGAAGAAATAAAGAAAGGAGAAGACATTGTATTTTGGTGGGTGACAAAACCCGATGGTGAGATTGTATTAGCTGATAACCCCGATATGTGGGGAAAACAAGTGACTAATAATTTTTTATATTCAAATGAAACCATTGTTAGAGATACTGTATTCAGTGAAACTGGAGAGAATATCAAAGTAATCGTTCGCCCCCTTAATATCAAAGAAGAAGGAAAAAACTGGATGTTTTGTATGGGAGTATCTCTTAAACCAATCTCTATGGCCAGAAACTCATTAATTCAAAATGGTATAACCATTCTTATAGGAGTAGTCTTCTTAACAGTTGTATTCTCTCTCATCCTCAGTAGAAGTATCATCAAACCAATTCAACAGTTATCTAAAGCAACAATAACCATAGCAAAAGGAAACCTCGATCAACATGTAGAAGTAGAAAGTAACGGTGAAATCGGTTTACTAGCAAATAACTTCAACAAGATGATTCAAGAGTTAAAAAAATCCAAAACTAAATTAGAAGAATACAACAAACTCCTTGAGAAAAAAGTAGAAGAACGTACAAAAGAACTTAGAATAGCTAAAGAAAAATTAGAAGAACATGTTGAAAAACTTGAGAGAAACAAAAAGATGCTACTCAACCTCATGCAGGA
>QMTB01000123.1 GCA_003649845.1 Thermoplasmata archaeon
TAATCCTATCTTATAGATGTATCTATGAGAAAAAGTTTTCTCTTAGAAAATAGGTTGTAACTTTTAAAAAATCGGTAGATATAAAATCATACATTCTATTCTTATAAAAAAATAATATGAGAGGGGGCATGTGAAGGAGAAGATCGGCAGGTAATAGATACCCCCGATCTGAAAGATAGGTGGATACCAAATATCCCCTATCTTCCTATCACATACCATCTAATTATATTTATAAAACAAATATTTAAATTTTTCGTATAAAATAATTATATTTCCTATTTTTGTAGTTCTTGGAATTCTCTCTGCATAAAAAATAATCTATAGTTTATACATTATTACCTGCGTTATATGGTGGAAGATTCAAAGGTTTTAGTAGAAAAGATAGAAAATGTAGATGAGATATTTTCCATCTTAAAAGACTACCTATATGGAAAAGAAATTCCCTTTGTATCCAGGGAGAAATGGGAGGAGATTCCCCATACACCATTTACTACTTTAATATCTTGTATTCTAAGTTTAAGAACTAAAGATGAGGTTACTAGTGATGCTTCGATTAGATTACTAAAAAAATATGATACACCTGAGAAGATTGCTGAATTATCTGAGAAAAAAATTGAAGAATTGATATATCCAGTTGGTTTCTATAAAACTAAGGCTAAACGTATAAAGGAGATAGCTAAAACATTAATTGAAAAATATAATGGTAAAGTACCAGAAGATTTCAATGAACTTATAAAACTTAGAGGAGTAGGTAGAAAAACCGCTAATATAGTAATGGTATACGGGTATAATAAGAAAGGTTTTCTACCGATTGATACACATTGTCACCGTATACCAAATAGATTAGGCTGGATCTTCACTAAAACACCTGAGGAGACAAAAGAAGCTTTAAAAAAGATTATACCTAGAGAGTATTGGAATGAGTTTAACCATCTATTTGTATTATTTGGTAAAACTATTTGCACACCTGTTTCGCCTTTTTGCAGTAAATGTCCTATTGAAAAATATTGTAAGAAAATAGGGGTAACTAAACATAGATGACCATATTATCTATTTATAGAAGATTTTATAAATTCCTCAATTTCTTTGATAGTTAAATCATTTGTATCATTCATTATATCAATCATTCTCTCTCTATCAGACCAATTTTCATAGTATTTACGTTGTTTCTCAGTCATCTTAAAGGATATGCCTTTACTCTCTGCAAGTTCTTTAAGTTGTTTTTCTGTTAACTTTGAAAGTAATTCTTTTTTCAGAGACATCTAAGTCACTCCTAATTTTTAATTAAACGATGTCAATTAAATTTTGAAGATAAAGTTTTCTATTTAAATATAGTGGAAAATAGCGATTAACTTATAAACGGTTTTTAGTATACACTTTTTTGAGTGGATGGGATGGACACGCGAGAGTCATCAAATGAAAAAGTGGATGTTATGAGGCCACTGGTTCTTAGAGCATTGAGACGGAGCAATATTAGGAAGAAGATAGCTGAATATCTCTTTGAGATAAGTCCTAGCAGCAGTTATACCTCTGAGATAGCATATCACGTTAAAACTACGCCAACTAATGTTATTGGAGCTATACGAGGAATGGATTCTAGATATAGGAAGGAAGAATCTCTACTGAGTCTCAATATTGTAGAGGAAACAACATCTAGTGGAAGGGATATAAAACTTTATAGAATCACAGAGTATGGAAAAGAGATAATTAGGCAGCTTAAATCCTAATTCTTTTTATTTACACATAAGATGGAATTCCTTAGGAACCAGAGGTATCCCTCATAACATACAAACGTCTCAATGATTCTAGATTAGTTATAATAGCTAGAATTATAAGAGTAGGAAGTATTTGATTAGCTATAGCTCCAATCATTATAAGGAATAAACGTATATCTCGTCCTATTCTAAAAGATTTTGTTTTCCTAGATTCTATAATAGTATCATATTTTATAGCGGTATAACTATTCATGAAACTTCCAATAAGTGCAGCAGTTCCTATAAACCATATTAGTTCTCCTCTTCCATATAAAATCCAATAACCATGGGTCATACCAAATATAATTAAAGCATCAGAGTACCTATCAAGACAGCTATCTAGCCTTGCTCCATATTTTGATTGCTGATATTTCAGTCGAGCTATTTCACCATCAACTCCATCAATAATAGAAGAGATCTGAGTTAGTAATCCAGCTAGGAGAATATAGATATATGAGATGTTTTTGAAAAATAGATAAGCTGCGGGTATAGAGAGTATAAAACTTATAAAAGATATAGTATTTGGAGTGATATCGGTATTTACAAGATATTTGGAGATAGATAGAGATATTGGTCTATTCAAAAATTTTGATATAGGACCATCTGTTGGTTTAATCAAGTTTCTAAGTAGTTGCCTTTCAGCGATACTATAATCAGAAGGCGTATCTATATCAATCCAGAAGGCACCTTTTATATCGATATAGCCAACTCTTCCTCTATCTATCAAGACTTTTATACCACCTGATAAGGTTTCATCCCCTCTACTTATACTTTCCTCTAATGCATCAAATATATCTGGGGTCATTAAAAATAAGCCGCAATCTAATCCATGGAAACCATCGATTTTTTTACCTATATCTATAATTTTATCTCCTCTTACCTTTAATTTGGTTGCCTCTTCGATATCTATATACTCCTTGGGTTTTCTATCTACTGCTATTATACATTCATATCTACCATCAAATTCTAGAAGATATTTTAAAATTGAAGAGTCAAAAACATGATCTGACATCATGAGAATAAAAGGTTTATCTATAAACTCTTTTGTTTTTAGAAGAGAAACTCCATTTCCCCTCCTCCATTCGGGGTTTTCTACATAAGTTATATTTACATTGTATCTACTTCCATCTCCAAGGGTTTCCATTATCTTCTTACCTTGATATCCAACTACTATTATGAAATCTGTGATACCTACAGTTCTTGCAGTTAATATACCTCTCTCTATAATCGATAGCCCAAGTAAACGTGTTAATGGTTTTGGATATCCTCTAGTTTTTGAATATAATCTTCTACCTTCACCAGCAGCCAATATAACTGCCTTCAAACTTATATCACCTTCCCATTTAAATCGATCATACACAGATTTATAAGAGACTACAATGTTAATATAAATGTTTTTAATTAAGGATTTTATAAAATATAGATATCTAAATTAGTGTACTGTCAGTGTCTTACTTTATCTATCTCTTTTTCCTTGGATGAATTCCTTTACCATTACCCTAGCTTCTTCATCTGGATACTGTATCGGAGGATGTTTCATAGTATATGCAGATATAGATGTTAATGGTCCACCTACTCCTCTATCAAGAGCTAATTTACAACATCTTATAGCATCTATGGTAACTCCGCCGGAGTTAGGAGAATCTTCAACACTTAATCTTAACTCTAAATTTATAGGTATATCACCAAAGATTCTACCTTCCATTCTTAAGAAACATATCTTATTATCCTTCTGCCATGGAACATAATCCGAGGGACCGATATGAATATTTTCTTCAGGTAGGGGTCTATCAAGTACTGATTGTACTGCCTCAGTTTTTGAAATCTTCTTTGATTTCAATCTCTCCCTTGCAAGCATATTGAGAAAATCTGTATTTCCACCGGTATTAAGCTGATAAGTTCTATCTAGTTTTACTCCTCGATCTGTAAATAGTTTCGCTAATGTTCTATGAGTAATTGTCGCACCTATCTGTGATTTTACATCATCTCCAACTATAGGTAGGTTTTTCTCTTCGAAACGTCTGGCAAATTCTTTATCACTTGCTATAAAAACTGGCATACAGTTTATAAAAGCTACACCTGCTTCTAGACAAGCATTTGCATAATATCTAGCTGCTTCTTCTGAGCCTACAGGCAGATAGTTTAAAGCTATCTCAGCTCCACTATCTCTAAGTACTTGAATGACATCAGATTCCTTCTCATCAGATACAACAAAGGTTCTATCTTCAGGGTATTTTCTCATATGAGGAGCTACACTATCTAAAATCTTACCCATGTGAACCTTTACACCCATTTTTGGTATATCACTATAAAATATAGTAGTACAATTTGGTTTAGAAAAGATAGCCTCGCTAACATCCTTGCCAACTTTTCTCTTATCAATGTCAAAAGCAGCTACAACTTCTATATCAGATGGTTTATATCCTCCTATATCCCAGTGCATGAGTCCAATTGCATCTCCAGGGGTCTTATTTTTATAGTAATATATACCTTGTATTAGTGAAGAAGCACAATTTCCAACTCCAATTACAGCTATCTTTATTTTATCCATTAGAAGTCACCTCCTTGAAGATGAAAAAGAAAGGTAGAAAAAAATGGGGTTAGTATTCATCAAAATTACTTGTTCCGCTGCTACCTTTCGGTGATTCTGTTCCTTTACTCTGTTTAGCCGCTATCACATCATCTATCCTCAGGATCATTGTTGCAGCTTCTGATGCTGATTGTATCTCCTGGATTCCTAGTCTTAATGGTTCTATCACATTGTTCTTCATCATATCATCGACTTTACCTTCTAATACATTGATGCCTGCGTATTTATCACCCTTCTTATGAGCACTTCTAATTTCCAGCATCATATCAACTGGATCTAAACCAGCATTCTCTGCAAGAGTCTTCGGTATAACCTCTATAGCATCAGCAAAAGCTTCAATAGCCATCTGTTCTCTACCACCAACGGTAGGAGCATAATCCCTAAGAGCCATAGCTATCTCTGTAGCTGCTGCTCCACCACCAGCAATTACTTTGCCATCTTCAAGAGCTGCTTTAACAACACTAAGAGCATCATGCAGTGCTCTCTCAAGTTCATCTAATACATGCTCTGTTCCTCCCCTGAGTAAAATAGATACTGCTTTGGGATTCTTACAATCAGTGATAAAGGTTAGTTTATCTTCTCCGTATTTTCTTTCTTCTACAAGTCCTGCTTGACCGAGA
>QMTB01000124.1 GCA_003649845.1 Thermoplasmata archaeon
ATTGATATTCATATGCTCTCCTTTAAGATTTTAGATAGAATCTTATTTAAATAATTCATTCTCTCATTATAATCTTCCTCAGACATATCAACAACTATATGTTCTTCATCTTCTTTGAAATCCTCAAAGGTTTTCTTCTGTACTTTATATATCTCCCATCTACCATCTGACACTGTTTTCTCTCTGAGGCGTTCTTCAAGCCATTTCTTTACAATATCATCTGGAGCTGTACATCTAATTGCTATATAGATTGCATTATATCTATCTACAATCTCTCTTACTTTATCTCTATATTTTTTCTTCTGAAAGGTTGCATCTAGAATTATATTTTTATTCAGCTTTAACTTTTCTTCTAATCGCTTAAACATTTCTTGATAAGTTTGATCTATCTTATCAGGTGCATAAAGTCCTGTATTTGGTTTATCAAGATGTTTTTCAAATTTATCTATACCTTCTATTTCTTTTCTAATTATATCTGTATTGAGTATATCTGCATGATAGTCAACAGCTAGTTTCATAGCAAGTGTTGATTTACCTGTACCTGTTAGTCCACTAACTAGGAATACAATTGGAGGATGTCCATTTAGATCTAATGATAGAAGCGATGCATAGTAAGATGAAAGTCGAAAGTATTTTGAAGCGGTTTTAATGATATCTTCTCTCTCTTCTCTCTCTAGATTTTCAGATAATCTAAAACCTAAGACTTTACCTCTTACATATGCTCTATAAGATTTATAGAAGTTTAATACCTCTAATATAGAGTTATCCTCACTTTTCTCTATATATGATAGGATTAGATAACTTGAGAGGAACATATGATTTAGGAAATCTAAGTCCATAGCCAGAAATCCTATATCAGATGCTGTATCGATGAAACGAAAATGTTTATTGAATTCAATACAATCGAATATACATATCTCATCATTATATAGTATGATATTACCAGAATGTAGATCACCGTGACATTCATGAATAAATTCCTTCCGCTTTTCAAACAATTTCCTTTGTTTCACTAGGAAGTTTAGAGCAGCTATCTTAATACTATTATATCTATTTTCAGATATTGTTATACCTATAACATTTTTTGTTTGTTCAAAGTTTTCTATTATACTATGCTCTATACTATCTATACGCCCATATTTCTCATGATCCTTAGAAGGTTTATCTTTTCTATAGAATTCAACGAGTATATCACATATCTTTTCTATATCATTTCTTCTAATTTTATCTTGTTTAAGGAGATTTGTCATAATTGCTTCTTGTGGAAACTGTTTCATCTTCACAGCATATTCAACTACTCTACCTTTACCATTTATAGATAGTCTACCTTTTTCATCTTCTGTTATACTTACTACTCCTAGATATAAATCTGGACATAAACGTTTATTTAACCTTATTTCCTCTTCACAATAGTATTTACGTTTTTCAAGTGTAGAGAAATCTAGGAAACCAAAATCTACTGGTTTCTTAATTTTATATACAAATCTACCAGTTAGTATAACAAAAGATATATGTGTTTCAATAATATCAATAGAGGTAACATTTGAACCATAGATAGAAGGTTCTTTCAGTTTCTCAAATATTGTATTCATATTATTGAGAGGAAAAGAATATTACTCATAAAAGTTTTCGCTTAAAAGAAGGGAGATAATATTATAATCAATATAATATGGATAAATAATAATATAAATGCGGATGGTATGAAGAATCTATACATACCTGTGACATCTGTTTTAAGATATTCACTGCTAAGTACATTACATAGATGGAGAGGAGATATAAGATAACCTATGAAGGCACTCATGAAGATTAAACTTGTTAGACCAACGATACCTATACCCGCGGTCGAGAAGAAAGGTTGAATAAAAACATAGGATAAGGTGATACCTGCTAGATTATAACCTGTTAGAAAACCTAGGACGAGAGGAACTAATATTATTAGCATAAACGATGGTGTAGATATCATTTCTAATAGATTTGATATAACAGCATCTGCTCCTGATACTGTAAACATCTCTCTAAATATCATTATACCTATTATTGCAACAGCTGGTTTCCATGTTAAAGATTCATAGAGTAATTTAAGATATCTCCTCCAAGGTATATCTAATAGTAGAAATAGAATGATTATATCTATAAATATGCTAATTAGAAAGGATCTTTCCTTTGAAAATATGTTTTGAAGGAAGAAAAATAGTATAACTGGTAGAAAAGGTATAATCAAAAATTTTAAACCTTTTATATACCTTGTTTTCTCTTCTAAGTTATCTTTACTATGTTTTAGAAACAATCTAAGCACTATAAAACCTATTATACCATATATTATAAAAGCAGGTGTATCAGCTAACATTAGACTTGTAATAGGTATATTTGAAAACTTTGGACTGCATAGTGTAATCATTGCAATAGATAAAGGATATATTGGAAACCATATATGGCGAAACCAGATGTTTAAAAAATTCTTTTGATTCTTAGATAGAGCAAATATCTTTCCTTCTTCATCTATCATCGGAGCAGATAACAAAGCTCCACCTGGTATAGGTAATAAACCATATATAGCTGGTATAACAGCAATGGTTCCACCTTTAGAGAAGAAGGTACGTAAACTTTTTGTAAGCTCTCCTATAGCACCTGTAGTTTGCATGCTTTTAGCTAACATAAATATAAGAGTTACAATGATAGCTAACTCTATGGTTTCTGTTGTAAACTCATTGCTATCAATAGAATATCCTATAGCATTAGATATACCATATAGTATCTTATATGGAGGGATAGTTTGTAGTGAGAATAAAGCTAATACTATAGCCCCTGCTATTAGAGAGAAGCCAAAGTCGTATTTCCTTCTAATAGAGAATATAACTAGTGAGAAACTCAAAATTATACCTATTATTGTTAGTAGATGATTCATATTTCGAGATTAGGAACTAGTAGTTAAATCCTCTGCACATTCTATAGCATCCTCTATTATATCTTCCTTATTAAGAGTATAGAATTCTCCGTTAAGCATCAATATTTTGCCGTTAACAATTGTAGCATATACATCACTTCCATTTGCTGCATATACTAGATGAGAGATAGGATCATGACAGGGTGTTAAACGAGGTTTATCTAGATCAACAATTATTATATCCGCTTTCTTCCCTTCTTCAATGGATCCAAGCATATGATCCATGTGTAATGCTTTTGCACTGTTAATTGTAGCTAGATCAAAAACAGTTTGAGCAGGTAACACCTGAGGATCCCATCTATGTTGTTTTTGAAGGAGAGCAGCGAATTTCATAGTTTCAAACATATCAAGTGCATTATTACTAGCAGCTCCATCTGTACCTAGAGTAACAATAACATCTGCTGAGAGTAACTCTGGTAGAGGTGCCACTCCTCCTGTTGCAATCTTCATATTACTAACGGGACAGTGTACAACAGAAGCATTGTATTTTTTGATATCAAGTATCTCCCCTTTGGTAATCCAACCGCAGTGTGCTAGAATCATATTTTTATTTAACAAACCAGTTTCTTTTAGTATCTCTACTGGTCTTCTACCATATCTATCTTGTACTGTATAAACCTCATCTCTTGTTTCTGAGCAATGTATATGTAATAATAGATTATATTTCTCTGCTAATTCACCTGCTCTTCTAAGAGTCTCTGGGTTACAAGTATATGTCCCATGGGGGGCAACAACTGGTTTTACTAGTTCATGATCCTTCCATCTCTCTATGAAATGTTCAAATTCTGAGAAGATTTTAGAAAATGGATACTCTGGTGTACCATAGTCTAATATCCCAGAACCTAGGTATCCTCTTAAACCTGCTTTCTCTGTTTCAACACCTATTGTATCTTCAAAGAAATACATATCTAGAAACATAGTTGTACCAGAAGATATCATCTCTAGTAACCCTAGTTTTGTTCCACAGGATATATATCTAGGATTTAGTTTTGCTTCCACTGGCCATATTCTCTCTTCAAGCCATTGATTTAAAACCATGTCATCTCCATATCCCCTCAGCAGTGTCATTGGGATATGAGTATGCATATTGATTAAACCTGGTAAAACAAGTTTTCTATCACCTTTTATCTTAAAATCTGCCTCTATGGTTACAGGTTTCTCTGATATCTGAGTAATAGTTGTATCTTCAATATAGATATTACCATGGATCTGCTTTCTTTTCTTATCTTGTGTTAAAATCCATGCATCTTTGATTAATATACTCATATTATACTCACTTTGTTTCATCAGATAGTTTCATAGCAGACTGCCAAGATTCTTCAAATTTCCTATGTAAAGCTTCGACAATCTCTTTCTCTACTGTCCAAAAAGCTACTTCATCTTTCTTAATCGGTCCTGCTAGTATAAGTGCTCTATCATCACCTAGAATAAAGTTTCCTCTAAGCGTTGGATCCCTCCTAGCATCTATTCCATCAAAGTTTAAACCTTCTTTATATCTATTTACAATTAACTTCGAATTTTTAGGTATATCTATATCTCCTAGGTATTCAGCCATGATCTTTGGATTAGATATCTCCTCTATACTCCATTTATGGGCAGGTCTAGATGCTGAGGTAGGCTTCACTGGTTTCCTTGTTCCAAATTCTATCGCTATCCCTACGATAATTACCCCCAATCCAAATCCAATGACCAATGAAAGAATATCCACCATTCTCTCCAACCTCTTATCAGGTGTATCTACTATCAGAGATATAATAGTTTGGTTAATATAAGAATAATATCTCTCTTAAATGGTAAAACTCTCTAAATAACAAAAGTATTGAATTGAAGATTTTTGAGATAATCATCATAATAAAAAGATTTGCTTCTCTGGTAATAATCTACCATTTTATACTATAATGAATCCTAAATCTAGGAGATATAAACTTTATCTGTTTATTTGTTTATATCATC
>QMTB01000125.1 GCA_003649845.1 Thermoplasmata archaeon
CTTTAAATTAAAAGATTTAAGGGATTATAATTCACTTATAATTAATTTGAAGAATTAGAATTGCATGGATTATTCTATTTTATCGATAGCTGTTATCTCAACTCAACCAATAGCACATATATTCGTTGATAGACGAAAGAAAAATCGACAAAATTAAGTAATAGTATTTTGTTTCAAAACTAAAATTTTTAAGGAGGAAATAAGAAAAATGGATGAAAATAGAATTTTGGCATTCTTTACCATATTTATCCTCTCCGCTGCTATAGTAGCACCGACGATAACATCTAATCCAATAGATGAAAATGGAAAAACAGTTAAATTACGTATTCTACACTATGAGGAAGATGGAAAGATAAAGAAAACAATTAAACGTCTACCTGTAGATGAATATAAAAATTTCTTAGCAAATATCTCTAAAATAGTTAAACAAAATACTATCTCAATAAAAGATAAACTAAATAGGGAACTAGAATTATTGAAACAATATGATATTGTACCTCAAGATACAACTTTAGCGGATTTACTCGCCTATAGTAAAATAGATGATATACTAGGTAACTTAACACCTCCAGATATAGTAGTGGAAGAGAATTTCAAAGCACACTTTGCTTTACTACTAGTAGTTGGAGGAGGATTTGGATTAGGATTAGGATTACCAGGTCAGAGAATAATAAATGGATTCACCAGTTTCCTAGCAATAGTTGGAGGATTAGCTGCAGTAGCCTGCTATGATTGGTTGGAAAATAACACTATATACATTCTAATATCCTATATGCTACCAGTTCTAGTAGGATACATAGCAGGTTACATAGGTTTAATAATATTCGCAGTAGAACCAGGATACTTCTACTCTAACCTAGTAATGATAGGAATCGCTCCTTATACCTTCTGGTTTCAAATCCCTTCATCTTAAACCTCGCTTTTACTAAAAAGATAACTTCCTAAACCTAGTATCACTAGGCAGAATAAAACTACAACCAATAGATCTATAAATGGAGTATTAACAACCTCTTCTCCAACCTCTACTCCATATAGTAGGCTTCCTCTTAAACCATCAACCATATAAAACAATGGATTAAACATTGCAATAGTTCTAAGAGTAGGATCTCTAGTAACTGGGAAAAACGCTGAAGATAAAAACAGTAGAGGTAGAATAAAAAGATTCATAATTAATTGAAAACCTTGGAAATCCTCCATTCTAGAGGCGAAAACTAAACCTATACCAACAGCAGTAAAAGCAGTAAAAACCATGAACATGATCACTAGAGGAATATTATCTATGGATATAGAGATACCTAAAGCTAAAGAGATAAATAAAATAATACTCCCTTGAATTAGAGCCATAGTTGCTCCACCAAAGGTTCTACCAAGGATTATAGAAAACCTACTAACAGGAGCAACAAGTACCTCCTGTAGGAAACCAAATTTTCTATCCCATAATATAGAGACACCTGTAAACATAGATGAAAACAGTATAGCCATAGCAATAATACCAGGAGCTAGAAAAGAGAGGTAATCATCTACACCTTGAAAAGAAGCGTTTCTAAAACCTGATCCAAGGAAAAACAGGAAGAATAAAGGCTGTAAAACCGTTGATATCAACCTACTCCTTGAACGTATAAAACGTTTAATCTGACGAAGCCACATAACATAGATCGCTTGAAATTCAACTGATAACATTATCTAACACCTCTATGAAACCTAGGTGGAATGAAATTAGTAGAAGACTCTTCTTCTCTTATCATACGACCAGTGTAATGGAGAAATACATCATCAAGAGTAGGTTTATTGAGATTAATAGAGTTAATACGAATATCATGTTTCCTAGCTATATCAAAAACCATTGGTATCTTCTCATCTCCTTTTTCAACACCGATAATTATAGTATCTTCATGTTCCTCGCAATTCTCAACCCAATCTAAATCCTTTAAAACCTCTGATAACTTAGAGTTATTATTAGATACAATCTTTATAATATCATTACCAACCATATTCTTTAAAACCCTAGGTTTATCAACCACTAGTATCTTGCCATGATCAATTATACCAACTCTATCACATAAACTATCAGCCTCTTCCATATAATGTGTAGTTAGAAAAATAGTAGTGCCCTCTGTTTTATTCATCTCTCTAATATAATCCCATATAGCACGTCTAGTTTGAGAATCCAAACCGAGAGTTGGTTCATCTAAAAATAAAACCTTTGGATGATGCATCAATCCTCTAGCAATCTCAAGTCTACGTTTCATTCCACCTGAATAATATTTAACAAGAACATCTTTCTTCTCCTCTAGATCAACAAGAGCAAGAACCTCAGATATACGTTTCTCTCTCTCAACTCTACTTATACCATATATACGGGCATGATAATCTAGATTCTCTCTACCAGTAAGCTCTGTATCTAATGCTGGATCTTGAAAAACTACTCCTATAGATTTACGAACCTCATCTCTATTATCTATAATACTATAACCAGCTATGGTAGCATAACCTTTAGTAGGATTAAGTAGAGTTGTAAGCATCTTAATAGTAGTGGTTTTACCAGCACCATTAGGCCCTAGGAATCCAAAGATTTCACCCTCTTCTACATTAAAAGATACATTATCAACAGCGGTAAAGGAATCAAATCTTTTTGTAAGTCCAAAGGTTTCTATTATACTCAAATTCAATCCCAAATAGGATAAACCATTTGTTAATAAAACTAATCCTATTGAATAACTTAGATGTAGAGGCTACTACTGGTATTTTACAGATATCATTTCTATCATCAAGGTTGCTAATGGTTATATATCCATTGAAAACCTTATTCCTCTCATCTGGTATAACAACAGTTACATTAACTCTAATAGGGCTACCTATAGGTGTAAGATTTCTTCCATTTGATGGATTAAAAGACCAGTTACCCCAACTAGGATAATCAATTATACTCCAGTTTAACATAGAAAATGGATCACCTATATTCTCAATATAGAAATAACCATCTAGAACACTATTAGGTTTAACATTCCTCCATATAAGTTCACCATTACAATTTAAATCACTTTTAACCTCTCCAAGGTTACCTTCAATATAATACATACTCCAAGGTGGAATTACTATAGGACTACTACTTCTAGTTTCATATAAGAAATCAACGGAATCTTCATTAACACTATATACTTTTATCTTAAAATCTTCATCTAAATCTATCTTAACAATACTTGTACTCTCATATCTATTCGATAAACCCATTCTATATACTCCATTATCATATGATGCTATACAGTCAAACTGCGAAACATCATAGGATAAATCAAGTAAAAAACCTTTACATATCTCTCCTAATATCTTCATCGAATAAAACTGTGGTTTCCTAGTTAGAAATGGAATAGTTGAATAAGGTGGCATAGGTTGAGAGGATATCAAGCCTTTAAACCTAGGTTCATACCAAGAATCAACTAAACTATAATAGATAGCATATTTCATACCATTATTAACACTATTGGCTATAGCTCCAAACAAGTATAACTCTGAATACCTTGAACCGAAGAAATACTGTGAAGTAGGTATACCCCCTCTAAGGTTGAACTCTGACATAGCAACCTCTTTATCATATCTATATCTCGCCATTAGATCTACTATCTCTCTAACATCACTCCCATAGTTATCCAGTTCTTCAAGCATCCATTTATAGTATTCATCCCAAGAAACTATATCTATATAATCTCCTAATTCTCTAAGTATATTAGAAATCCAATATACCTTACCATACTCCCCTAATTCATCACTGCCTATACCAGGAACAACAATCTTTACACTTCTAACTCTTTCATCAGGATAACTTTTAATTCTCTCACTAACAACCCTCAGAATATCTATATACTTCTCTAAAGCAGAATCTATATCTAGTTTCTCCTCTAGCAGAATATTAGGTTCACCTAGAATCTGTATACCTATAATACTATACGGTGATCTATTTATAGGTGGTTCTTCTAGATCAGGTGCAACACAATGTATAACCGTAGCTAGACAAAACTCTGCATATTCTTGTATATCATCCTCATTCCACATAGATGGATGTTTAGATAGAAAACAATCGTTACTCCACTCTAAATTAAGAATAGGTTGTATACCTAGTTTTTTGAAGAAAGAAAATCTTTCATCGAAACTATCAAAGTTGAAGCCATCCCAGTTTATATGAAAAGGATCATTATCATCGTTCCTAGGATTACCATTAGCTTCTCTCTCCCTCCACCTCCAACTAACATATTTATTAAAGGTTTTCAAGGATAGTTCACTAGTATAGTTTGATACTATATCAGTATATAGATATGGATAACCTGCTGCTCCAGTATAGGCTACTCTACTAGTTTCACCATTAACCTTTACCTCTATATTCCTCTCTTTAAAACTGGGTGTAAAATAGTATTCAGGATTAGTTGTAATAAATGTACATAAACCAGTTGGATAACTATAATCACTTTGATTAATCCATAAACCTAGTTTAGCACTACCACCACTACCACCAGATAATATAGAATACCAGAAAACGTCTTCATCTATATCTCTCTCTAAATCTATACTCTGCTGGAAGCAACTATCTAAATTATTTGAGATTAAATGAAAACCAGCTCTCTTATTATTTTGATCATCATAAACATCTATAAAACCATCTCTTCTAGGGGAATCAAATTCTTCTGTGGCATAGAAACGAAAAACCTTGTTTCTAACTTTGAAAAATACTTTTATAGAATCTCCTTCTCTAAGGCGGA
This sequence comes from Thermoplasmata archaeon, assembly GCA_003649845.1. GTDB lineage: Archaea > Thermoplasmatota > E2 > DHVEG-1 > DHVEG-1 > B44-G15. Next base: position 4,752 of record QMTB01000125.1, read on the forward strand.
ATAAACCTTTATGTGGAAAAGCAGTTATAACAAACTTCCAATCATAATCTCTGCCTTTAAAATTCAAATCATATGAGAAACCAGTTCCAAAAGCAACCATCTTATACACGCCAGATTC
>QMTB01000126.1 GCA_003649845.1 Thermoplasmata archaeon
CACCAAATATATCTATATCTGGTGTGAACAACATATTTTCATCCCATCCCAAACGATGGGATGAATTGTAGGCTTGTTTATCTAGGTAACCTTTGATTGTTTTTCAAAAGTGCAAAAGTTTTGATTTTATCTATAATTTAGATATGATTGTATTTAAAAAATCTAGGCCTCCTGATAGAATTAGTAGTATGTATACATTGAAACGGTAAGTTTTTTGAAATACTTTCTGTTTCCTATAGAAATATGAAGATTGATCCATGGAGTTCCTCAACTTATCAAGATTATGCTAGACTTAGAGAGGAGTTTGGAATAGAAGAATTCTCTGAAGATCTATGGGGCCAACTACCTAATCCTCATAGGCTACTTAGGAGAGGAGTAGTATTTGGACATAGAGACTTCCAAGTGATATTAAATGCTATTAAAAATTCTAAACCATGGGCTATACTGACTGGCTTAATGCCCTCTGGTAAGATGCATCTGGGACATAAAATGGTTATAGATGAGGTTATATATTATCAGAGTATTGGAGCAGATATATCCGTAGCTGTCGCAGATATTGAAGCCTATGCAACAAGAGGCTTCTCCTTAGAGGAAACAGAGGAACTTGCTATAAAAGAGTATATTCAAAACTATATAGCATTGGGTCTTAAACCTGAGAATTGTAGAATCTATTTTCAATCTAGAAATGAAGATGTAAAGGATCTAGCTTTTATACTTGGTAGAAAGGTTAATTGGTCTCAGATGACTGCAACTTATGGGTTTAGTGGCGAAACCAATATGAGTCATGTTCTATCTCCACTTATTCAAACAGGAGATATATTACATGTACAGTTAGATAAATACGGTGGTATTAGACCTGTTCTAGTACCAGTTGGAGTGGATCAAGATCCACATATAAGATTATGTAGGGATATAGCTAAGGCTCATAGGCTTTATAATATTACTAAAACTAGAGATGCTAGAATAGGTGTTTTTGTAAAAATAGATAAAGACGTTGATAAACTCCTTGATAATGCAGAAGATGTTATTAGAAAACTAGGTTTCAAGGAATTAGAGAGGATAACAGAATATAAAGCTTTATATGTTGATGATGCTACTGAGCAGGATATACAAATTATAGATGAAAACCTTGCCCCTACTGAGGTTTCTTTTAAAGGCTATGGTTTTATATCTCCATCTGCAACATTCCATAGGTTTATGACTGGTCTAACAGGTGGTAAGATGTCTTCTTCGAAACCAGAAAGCGCTATATTTTTATCAGATACACCAGAGGAAGCTAAGAAGAAGATTATGCATGCTAAAACAGGTGGAGCAGTAACACTAGAACAGCAGAGGAGAGAGGGAGGTAAACCAGAGAAATGTATGATATATGAGTTATTCCTCTATCATCTAATTGAAGATGATGAAGAACTTCTAGGTATATACAATGCTTGTAGAAATGGAGAACAGATGTGCGGTAGCTGTAAGAAGTATGCTGCTGAGCTTATGACTAATCTATTAGAGGATTTAAAGGAGAAACGAGAGGAAGCGGCTTCTAAAATAGATCTATATTTATCCTAATCATAGGAGGCGTAAAGCCCTTCATCTGCTGCTAGTTTCTCAAATTCTCTATCGATCTTCCTCTGCTTAGAGGATAAAATCTCCCGTATGTATTGATAGTTTTTCTCCTCTGAAGATGCTTCTCCCCTGAGAGGTATACTTAATCCTAGATCTCTTCCTTCCAAAGCTGCTGATAAGATTTTATGTGGAGTAACTCCTTTCTCAATATTTGAAATTATCTTACGTATATCGCCTTGTATAACTCCAAAGTTTCCAGAATAATCAGATACACTTGTAATTATATCTTCATCTATATGTCTAGCTATCTTACCGCCTACGCCTTTTAGAGAATAAGGATTTTTACCATACTCTTTCAGTAGATACAATCCGACCTCTGGATGGAATATATAGTAATCACTAGATAATCTCCTATAGTCTCTCCCTAAAACTGCTTTCCATCCATCTGGATGTTTCCTTGCTTCTCTAATTATATCTTCTAACACTTTAGATCTAGGTTTTACATCCACAATTAAAATTAATAGAGAATATCTATATATAGATTACTTGAAGATTATTACAAAAAGAGTAGAGTTTATCCACCTATTTTTTAGATGTTAACCCATATTATATCTATTTTATTTGGAATATTCTTCTTCTGTTTTTTGTTTGTTTTTTTATTTTTACCATTAGGAGACATATCTTTTATTCCTCCTGTTTCTTTGACATCAATCCTAGTTCACGTGCTCTATTACCTACTACAAATGATTTTGTGATAAATTCAATCTCTCTTGCTTCTTCAGGGCTTGATACTTGTCCAACAATCATAATCATTTTCCTTTCGACCTCTATTAGCAACATTTGTTTCTTTAATTTATTAAGAATTGTTGTACATCTATTACCCTATATCTTTAACATCTGTTATCCAAAAATTTATGCTGCAATCTTTTCTTCTTTACCAAATATATTATTTAACATCCATTCTGGATCAAAGGGTATTTGATCCTCATAACCTTGTCCAACTCCTATAAACAATAATGGTTTACCAATAGTATAAGCTACTGATAGAGCACTACCACCTTTAGCATCGGTATCTACTTTTGTAAGGATAACTCCATCTATACCTACAACCTCATTGAACCTCTTAGCTTGTTCAACAGCATCATTACCAGCAAGGGCATCTCCAACAAAGATGATTAAATCAGGTTTAGCTACTCTTTTAATCTTAGCCATCTCATCCATCAAGTTAACATTTGTTTGCATTCTACCAGCCGTATCAAGTAGTACTACATCTTTATGTTTAGCCTTTGCATGCTCTATAGCATCATATGCTACTGCTGCTGGATCAGCTCCTGGTCGATGTTTGATAAGTTTAACACCTATCTTATCGGCATGTACAGCTAGTTGTTCAATAGCTCCAGCTCTAAAGGTATCGCCTGCTGCCATAACAGAAGAGAAACCATGTTTTTTTAGATATACAGCCATCTTAGCGATGGAAAGGGTTTTACCACTACCATTTACACCAACAAACATGATTACAATAGGTTTATCTTTTGTTTTAATAAATTCTAGGAAATCAAATGTATTTGATTGTAAAACATGAGAGATAGCATGCTGTAGAACATTGGTTATAGTTTCCCTTATATTACCTCTATCAATAGATGCATATTTTAATTCTTCTTTTATATCATTTTTAATGGATTCAATAACAGAATATGCAACATCCGCTTCTAGTAATCCTATCTCCAATTCCCATAATAAATCTTCTAGTTTCTCTTCACTTATCCTAGGTGTTCTACTCTTCTCTTTCTTCTCCACAGCTTTTTCAATACTCTTCCTAGTTTGAAGAGTGTGATGCAACTCAGATTTAAGGCTTTCCTCTATTCGTTTTTCAAATTCCTCCTCCCTTCTTCTCTTCTCCTCCATCTTCTCAGTTTGAACACTAGCTTTAGATGTTTCCTCTTCTATCTGTGCAGGAGATTCCTTAATCTCTCCTTCCTCTATAGAATCTTTTACCTCTTGTTCTAATTCAGCTTCTAGTTTCTCCTCGAATTTTTTAAGTTTTCGTTTTAAGAATTTAAACATCTATTATTTCTCCCTTTCCGCTAATAGTTTTTGTGCTTTAGTAGATAGATCAGATAATTCTTCTTGTATCCTCTGAGACATCTTAGATATAGTTTCTTGTGTTTGCTGAAGATTCTCTATTCTTTTGTCTAAGTTTTTAATTGCCTCAGAGGGTTCTTTCTCCAATAGTAATCCTTCTCCTATATCCGTTAGAATCTTAGATGTATCTGTTGCTTTACCATATGTAAAGGTTCCTCCACCTAATGGAATAAGTATATCCATATTTTCATCTGCTGAAGAAAGTTTCTCTAATGTAATTTTAGCCTTTGTATATTCTAATATAGCAGCTTGAATTAGAGAAAACTGGTTTTCCAGTGATTCCAATTGCGCCTTATAGTTTTCTATTAATAAAGCATATCTTTGAAGTTCTTCTTCTGGATTCATATGATATACACCCAAATATAGCGACCTGTTAATCATCCAAGGGATATTAATGTCTTACCCTCCAAATGGATTTCTAAATATAATCCTGTTCTGGTGCATCTGCGGGTCGTAAATAACGCTGGTGCATTCGGGTCGGAAAGAAATATAAATAGATAAAACAATATATTATCGGGAACGCCCAAGACATTGGTCTCACCATCAGTGTTTTAGATAGGAAAATTTCTCCTATCTCTGGGCGTTCCCAGAATATTAACGAATTTCACTGGCTTTTTAATTTGCATACGAACCTTAGCAATTTATTGAAATTGTACTCATATATATATTCATAGACTATCTTTATTATATCTTCAAATAGTTCTTCGGTTTCATTACAAGTTCTTAGCATTTCAAAGCATTTTTCAACTTGCATTCCTTTCCTTATGAATCTCATTAGGCATTTAGGAGATTTTTGATGAAGTTGCTTTCCAAGTTTAGCGACTTTCAATTGCCACTTATCTTTTTTCCACTTTAAATTAGCGTGTAAGATTGCAATTAAAGGTCTGATATTCTGCCGTCTTTCAAAAGCTCCTCTTTCTTCAATTACTTTGTATGCAAGATAATTAAGAATAACCGAATAATAGTATGCTTTTGTCTCGTCATTTGTTGTAATGTAGGATGTTGCATCGCTGGTTACTATTTCGTATTTTCCGTTTTCTGAGGACACTTGTAAATCTTGTGGAGTTATGACAGCTGATGCAAAAGTTCTACAGCTTCGGTAGATGACATAATATTTGTCTTTTTCTAAAAACTTTGGTTTTTCTGGTTGTTTAAATTCTTC
>QMTB01000127.1 GCA_003649845.1 Thermoplasmata archaeon
TAGAGTTGGATTACAGTTTACTAGAACAAAGATATATGTGAATGGGGAACCTATAAATGTTATTCAAACTCATTTTACTATGGATACTAATGCAGATACATCTAAAAGCTTTGAAGTTTCTATAGAAGTTCGTTTCCCTTTTTATCTACTTAAACCACATCTTAGAAGTTTTATATTAGATAGAACTCTTTTTAAGTTTTTATATAATTATCTCTCTAGGTTTTTATCTGATGGAGATGAAACCTATTTCCATCTGAGAAGTGGATTTCTTTCGCCAGATAATACATTTGGACCAGATCATATAGAAACAAGGTTTTTCTTCGGAAGGAATAGTATATGGGATCCAACTGTGCTTCGTTTTACAGTTAGTACATCTAATCTAGGAGAGGGTCATCCTTTAACATATAATGCTAGTTATACAACCTTTGATTCCTCTGGAAATGAAGCTTTTGGAAGAGGATTTTCTATAACTTTAGATCCCTTTTCAGAGATACAGATAACTTCTATACCTGGTGAAGGGAAGATAGATTATAGTTTTGGTAGAGGTAGTGGTAGAGCAACAGATGTCTCATTTCAAGCGTTTGGAGGTAGATTTCAGGATATAATACATCATTTTATTATAGATCCATTACCATCTTATATGAAATTTGATTTAACATTACTAGGTGAACGTTCTTTTATATATGAGAGTGATGAAACCTATGATGTTACATATAAGATGGATTCAGTTGAGAGAGGGAATATAGTAGCTATTGAGATAAAGAGATTACCAAGATATATAAGAGGTGAATGGGGTTTATCTTTATCTGATTCAATAGTAGATGGTTTAATAGATTTAGATATGAGTAGCGATATCTCTAAAGCTACTCTAAAGTTATATGGCTCTGATGAACCTTTTATTGAGGTAAAAAATTTTCCGAAGAAGCTAAGATTAGAAGGTATACTTGATATACCAAATCTCAAAGGCGATATAATAGCTGCTAAATACTCTGGGGAAACAATGACTCTAACTATACCTATTAGATATGGAAACTGGCTGATTACAGGTGTACTTAAGCTTAATAACGGTGGTGGGCGAGCTTCCTTTGATCTACCCTCTAATGGAGATTCTAATTTTGCTATTGGTCTTGATACAAATGGTATACCTTTATTTGGTTTCTCATTAACAGTAGTAGATACAAGTTTAGATAAAAAAGTTCTATATGTTAGTGTAGATGCTATAGCTACAGATGACTTCTATATAACATTTGATTCCTCTCAAGGTAGCATAAAGAATTTTAGATGGCATGGTTTTATCAAACAACTTATAGATCTCGTTGTATCTATTGATTTTCAAGGTCTCAATGCTGAGTTCAATGGTTCATGGATTATTGGAGAAAATGGTTCACTAGAATTGAAAATTAATAAACCTATTGAAATCAATTTTGGTAATATAACAAGTGATGAGTTTAAATTTAATGGATATATCTCATTGAATGAAGATAGTTTTCTAAAATTAGAATGGAAGTGGGGTGAAACAGGCTATTTCATGGTTTATACCAGTAAACCAATTGGTGATAGTTTGTATTTTGATATAGGTTATGGTCCACAAGAAGATGGTGTATATGAGTATGGATTAAAAGCTTCTGCAACAGACTTCCTAGATATTAAGAGAACTATTATGTGGGATACTGAAGATGGTCACATACCTAGGATATGGATTCTTGGTGATAAACCGTTTCCTGGAAACTGGGATGTATGGTTATTATGGAAATATGAATGGTATGAGGTGGTATAGAAGATGAAGAAAATAATTATCTGGCTTATACTTCTAATCTTTCTAATACCTCTTCTACCTCAAAGTGTGATAGCTGGTACTCCTATAAAATGGGAGGATGATTTTCTAGATGAAAGTAGAATAGATCTTGAAAAATCATATAACTATACTGTTAATAAAACCACTGGAATAGCTTTAATGAAAAATACCTGTAGAGCATGGCATAATGCAGATTGGACTAGAATGAAGAAGATTGATATAATAAATGATGCAGGGAGAATCTTTCGGGAATATATACTGGATCTAACAGTATATTATGATAGTGATATGAAAACTGATTTTAGTGATCTAAGATTTACAGATGAAGATGGTAACTATCTAGCATACTGGATTGCAGAGAGAAACCCTGGGGAATCTGCCCATGTATTAGTTAGAATACCGTATATACCATTGAATGGTACAAGTATCTATATGTTCTATGGTAATCCTTATGCTGAGGATGAAGGAGATTTTGATTTAATATTTACATGGGAGGATAGAACAGATCCAGATATAATGATATCATATAAAAACTATCTAGAGGGAGCTTGGGATCCTGATGTAGCATATGGAGGTGGTAGATTTCTAGTGGCATGGGAGGAGAGACTTGGACCAGAAGATTTACCTGATCATATGGAGAGAACAATTCCCTGTCAAATCCATGGTAGAACCTATAATAGTGATGGTAAAGATCCATATCCAACAGATGATCTAGATATATATATCTCAACTAGTGATCCAAATGATGGTACCCATCATTCTGAGAATCCATCTATAGCTTTTGGAGGAGGAAAATTCCTAGTTGTATGGGAAGAAAACCCATCTGTAGATCCTGCTTTAAGATTTGAATCTGATATAAAAGCTGCTTTTGTAACAGTCGATGGGATTGTAACTAAGAGATTCACGGTATGTAATGCTCCTTCTCTTCAATGTGATCCGTGTGTAGCCTATGATGAAGAAAGCGGGCATTTCTTTATTGTATGGGAGGATGCTCGTAGTGGTACAGAGAATTATGATGTTTATGGTAGAATCTATGATACATCTGGTAACCCTGTTACGGATGATTTTCAAGTTACTAGTGAACCTAACTGTCAAGATGAACCATGGGTGTGCTCTGATAATAGCGGTAACTTCCTAGTTGTATATGAGAATGGTTATGACCCTGAAACAGGTCCCTTTAGTTTAGAAGCAGAGAGGTTTGATAGCTATGGGAATAAACTAGGGTCAACTGTTGATATAATAGATGGTACTAGTAATCAGGATAATATTTTTCCAGCAGCTGTTTTCTCAGAGGAGACACAGAGATACTGTATAACTTGGAATGATGCTGATCTCAGTGAAGGTAGATGGCGTGGTAATATATGGGGTAAGATACTGGATAGATATGGTGAAACTATTCATGATAGTTTTATTATCCAAGAAGGTGTAGAATATGTTAGAACAGATGTTATACCATATCTAGATACCATGTTTTTTGTATCCTATGATGGAAGTAGTGATCTATGGGGTCGTTTAATATCATCTGATGGAACAGTAGAAACAGAGGCACATGCATTATCAGATGGTTCCTCGCAGCATGTAGATTGGAATAACCTAGCTGTAGGTGAGGGTAAGATATTTGCTACATGGGAGGATGAGAGGGATCAAGCTAGTGATTATCCTGATGCGTTTGGTAGTGTATGGCATATATATCATTCAACTGGTTCTCCAGATGTATCATATTCTTTTGGTGTTGAACAAAAGCTTATAACAGAAGCAGTAGTTGTTTCAAAGATTATAGATCCCGGTGAAGGTTTTATTGAATGGTATAAGTTTAATGCATCCTATAGTACACCTGTTGGTAGTATTAGTTTTGATATATTAAATGAGGATGGAACAGAAGTGTTATTAGGTAATGTAAATCCTGGTGAGGATATCTCTTTCCTGCCGGAGCAACCTATAAGGTTGAGAGCTCGTTTCAGTCGTTCAACTCCTATAGATTCTCCTCTTCTAGATAAATGGAGTATAACTTGGATTGGAAATGATATGGATCCACCTTGGACTATATGTACAATGAGTCCAGAGGAACCTGATGGAGAAAATGGATGGTATACAGTATCTGTAAAATTTACTTTAGAGGCACATGATGATATATCACCGATAGAGGAGATTACTACTTATTATTGTATAGATGATGGCCCTCAGCAGATTTATGATCCATTGTATAAACCTTCTATATCTACAGATGGTGCTGAACATAGATTTGAGTATTGGTCTGTAGATGCTGCAAGGAATGAAGAAGAACATAACATTATATATCCTATTAAGATTGATAGAACTCCACCTCTTGTTACGATAGATTCTCCAGAGTGGGGTAAGGTTGACCCAGGGGATGTAACTGTTAAAGTAACTGTAGAAGAAGCTACATCCGGTGTTAATAGAGTGGAGATATGGTTTAATGGTGGTTTAGCAGCTGTTATAGAAGGAGAGAGACCAGTTTATACATGGCAGTTTACAGCAGAACGTGGGCAACAATATGATATAGAGGTTAGAGCCTATGATAATGCTGGTTTAATGGGTAACGCCTATGTTAGTGTCAAATGTCCTCGATTAAAGATAATTGATATACTAATAGCTATACTAGAGTTTTTGTTAGAGAAACTAGGAATACATATTCCTTATAGCCTTACGCATCATCCATATATCCTCTGGGAGAGATTCATAGATGTTCTTAGGTGAAGTTTTAAAGATGCTCCTCTTCCTCCGCTCCATTTGTTTATGAGCGTAATATAAAATAGCTTTGTCTTCTATCTCCCAATAGTATGTAAGCCATTCTCTACCATCATGTAACCTTGTTTGTTCTCTTCCAGCTGATAGAAGACCTTCTGATTGAAGCATATAGAAGAGTTGTCTCTCCTCTGGATTTAATACGTTATCTATTATCCTAGATTCATATCCAAATGTATCCATTATAAAAGAAGCTAATTTCTGAGCTTGACTATGTTTTAAACCTAATTTATTTTCAATTGCTTTAGTCATATCTTTTAAAGTGATAATTCACATATAATATAATGCCACCTAATACA
>QMTB01000128.1 GCA_003649845.1 Thermoplasmata archaeon
ATATATAGGTTTCTTTTCAATTCTTTTTCAGCAATACCATTGTATTAGTATTCATTTGTTATATTTTTCTTGAAAAAGATTTTTAGTTGTCGAGCGAAGGATTTTATTAAATTAATAGTGATTTAGATTCCTCCTAGTTTTAATATCCATTATGGTAAATAAAGGGATTAATTTATTCAAAACCATGATTTGATCTTACCCTTAGGTGTAGAGGACTTTATTAGAAATATTTAAAATATTGTGTTGCTATATCTATTATTAGGAGAATAATAGGGGGAGTCTATCTGCAATATAGGTTTTATAAGAAGCCACCGGTCCTCTTTATAATTTTTCTATTTATAAGTAATTTTAATATAAATATGGGTGATGGTTGTTCTTCACGCTTATATGATAATATTTTATATGTCGGTGGTAGTGGACCTGGGAATTATACGAGTATACAAGAGGCTATTAATGATGCAGTTGATGGAGATACTATATTTGTTTATAGTGGTGTGTATCATGAGGATATTATCATAAATAAATCTATTAGTCTTATAGGAGAAGATAAAGATACTATTATTATTTACAATAGTAGTAGGGGGTTTTTTCATGAGGAAGTTATCCATGTTATCTCCAATAACGTAGTTATCTCAGGTTTCACAGTAGAGAATATCATGGATTATGGTAGGGGAGTAAAACTCGATGGAGTTGAGAATTGTCGCATTGGGAACACATGTATCAGAGATAATGGTTATGGTATATCTCTAGTAGATTCAACTAACTGCGGAATAATTGATAATATTGTTATTAGAAACTATCAAGAAGGTATCTCTGTTGATACCTCTACTAGCTGTATTGTTGTTGGTAATCTTGTCAAGGATAATGAAGAGGGTATATACATTACATCCTCTAGTAGTTGTATTATTAGTAGTAACCTAGTGTATAAAAATTCATATGGAATTGAATTGATTTCCTCATATAATTGTAGTATTACTAGTAATACTATCATTGAGGGTGGTGTTTTTCTCCATGGATCTTCAATTGAACAGCTGATTACTCATAGAATCGATACTAATACTGTTAACGGTAAACCTGTATATTATCTGAAAAATATAAACAATGAGTCTATTTCCTCAATTGATGTAGGAGAAGTTATTCTTGTTAACTGTAGTGACCTTGAGATTGGAAATATAGATATAAGTGATGCTACTGTTGGGATTGAGATTCTTTATAGTAGTGGAGTTGATATCGTAGATACGTATCTAAATTATAGCAGCGTAGATATCTACTATAGCGATAGGATAGGGATTTATAATTCAAAGATATTAGGTAATGGGAGAGACAGTGTTAGCTTTTATCACTCTGATAATAATTCCATCTATAATACCATCATCTTAGGTGGTTCTTATGGTATTAGCTTCACCTCTTCCATGAGGAATTCTATACGTAATTGTGATATTCATTCAAATAGATATACGTGCGTTGCCTTTTCTCAATCCAGTGAAAATTCCATGTATAAATGTGTAATGACAAATGATGCAGAATGTATTATGCTCTTTTCATATTCTATTAGGAATTCTTTTAAATCCTGCAGGATTTCATCTAGATATTCATTTGGTGTTTACCTGGAAGATTTCTCTGATGGAAACAAATTTTATAGATGCAACATCTCAGATAGTCTATATGGTGTATTCCTCGGTCTTTCACATGATAATAAATTTTTGGAGAATAATTTCATTGGAAATCTAGAAGATGTATATTTCTATAATTCCTTTCTCAACACTTGGTTTAGAAACTATTGGAGTAACTGGATTGGTCTTCTACCTAAGCCATTGAAGGGGTGTATATATACAGATTTTGATATTAACTTGCATATCCCTGTAATCAATTTTGATTGGCATCCAGCTAGAAAACCTTATGATATAGGAGGAGGGATGGAGTATGGATAAGATTTTTAATGCTATTCTCCAAGTTTTTATTCTATTAATAATAGGCATCTTGGTAAATATTGTCATCGGAGAAACCGTTAATGAAGGGTACTTTATAGAAACAACAATTAATGTTATACCAATTAAGGAAGACACTGGTTTTCAAATACAAAACCATTGCATCCTAGGGAGTGAGAGATTTTCATCTAATAATCTCTCTATCTACTTGAGACAAATGGATTATACTTCCCATAAACCAATTCATATAGATGGTGATGAAGAGTTCATATTGGAAGCGGAGAATGAAGGGTGGCCTGGGAGTGGCACTATGGATAGTCCATATATAATAGAAGGTTATGAAATAGATGCTAGTAGTGTGCATGGAATTTGGATAGAAAATACAAGGGTGTACTTCATTATAAGAAACTGTATAATCCGTGGTGGAGGATTTTACAATGATGGTGTCTATCTTAACTCAGTTCAAAACGGTAGAATAGAGAATACAGTTTCCTACAATAATGATCGAGGTATTCATCTATTTCGTTCCTCCAATAATATTCTATTTGGCAATGAAGCAAATGATAATTACTATGTTGGATTCTATATATATTCATCATCAAATAATATTCTAAATGGTAACATAGCGAATGATAATCGATGGAGTGGTTTCTATGTAGATGTTTCTTCCTATAATGTCTTGACTAACAATACGGCAGATGGTAATCAGTATGGTTTTTATGTGTCTAGTTCTCGGAATAGTGTCCTAGATAATAATAGAGCAGCTGGTGATTTTGGATTTTATCTTATTTCTACATCCAATAGTGTTTTAACCAATAACGTAGTGAGTTCCACAGGAGATGGAATCTATTTTTCAGATGGAATCTATTTGAAAGATTCCTGGGAGAATATACTTACGAATAATAGAGTATGTAATAGTAACGAAGGTATACATTTGGATTCTTCTTCGAACAACTTTCTAACCAATAATATGGCAAGTTATAATACTAGAGGATTTTATCTATATCGTTCTTCCAGCAACGTATTAACTAACAATACGATTGATAACAACCTTATTGGAGTCTATATACGTTATCAATCCTCAGAGAATACTATAGCTAATAATAAGGTGAGTAAAAATAGGCAACATGGAGTTTATTTGATCCTCTCCTCAAACAATACATTAACATTGAATTACATCCAGAACAACGTGGATAATGGCATCTATCTTGATAGTTATTCTAACAACAATGAGATTTACTACAATAACATTATAGGCAACCATTGGAATGCCTATATTGTTCAATCTTTTAGAAACAAATGGTATGGGAATTACTGGGATGACTGGATAGGAATCGGACCAAAAATTATCCATGGTAGAATAAAAATATTTAATATTACTGTTCCTTGGTTTAATTTTGATTGGCATCCCGCTAGGGATCCATGGAGAGGTGATTTAGTTGTATAGGAAAGTATTTGTTTTTATGTTGATAGTGTTTTTTATTGGAGTTTGTATTGGGTCAACTACCAGTGGGAAGATAGATATTGGTGATGTCGTATCTCTCGATGGTGATGATCGTATAGATCAACAGCAGACGGATTCTAATGGTGGGGATGGTATGGGTGCTGATGGTAAGATGGCTCAGTCTTTTACACCTTCTTTACCTATATTGACAAGAGTTGAATTATTGATGAGAAGGATCGGTAATCCTAGTGGTGATGTGAAAGTTTCAATTAGAAGTTCAGTTGATGGTAGAGATCTTACATCGATTTCAATTCCTGCAGTTGATCTTCCTACCTCTTACAATTGGGTTGAATTTGATTTTCATGATATTCTAGTTATTCCTGGTAGGCAATATTATATTGTTTTTCATCAATGCTGTGATTATTTGTTTTGGGGATGTATTCATAAGGATCGTTATCCTGGTGGTGAAGCATGGTATTATGGAGAGTCTGTGCAGTGGAATTGGGAACCTGCTTATAAATGGGATTTTGCTTTCAAAACCTATGGTAGATACATTATAGATTCAAAATATTCTTCTATTGGGGGAGTTATATCTACTTTGCAGGAGTATTCACAAAAATTTTATGCGGATAACATGGTTGTCGCCGGAAGTGATGGTGACACCATAGTTTATGTTCCAGATGATTACCCAAGTATACAGGAAGCTATTAATCATGCTAATACAGGTGATACCATTATTGTTAGAGATGGAATATATACTGAGAATATCAAGGTAAATAAAAGTGGTTTAACTATTAAATCTGAGAATGGTCCTAATTTAACTATTGTTAAAGCAGCGGATTCAGATAATCATATTTTTGATGTAGCAGCTGATAATGTAAGTATCATAGGTTTTACGATTGAAGGAGCAACAGGAGAAAATGGAATATGGATAGCTGGACTATATATTCATGATTCATATCATTGTAGTGTATACAACAATATCTTTCAAAATGATTGGTATGGTGTTAGATTATCTCATGTTTCAAATAGTATATTAATCGATAATATAGCAAATAATAACAAGAATGTGGGATTTATTATATCTTACTCCCATAATAATATTATAATGGATAATCAGGCATATAGAAATATGTCAACAGGAATCTTATTAGGATCCTCTTCTTACAATGTTTTATTTAATAATACAGCAAATAATAATCGAGACTTTGGGATCCGTTTATATACGTCCTCAGGTAATTTTTTGTCTAATAATACTGCTAGCAATAATAAGATTGGAATTTATTTGGATTATTCTTCAAAGAACAATATTTTAATAAATAATACAGTTGATGATAATAATGGCGGTATCTATCTACATATGTCTTCTAAAAATACTTTACTAATAATAGGATGGTTAATAATAAGTGTAACTTTAAAGTTGATGGAAATTTTCTCTCTGATTTTCACCATGATATAGA
>QMTB01000129.1 GCA_003649845.1 Thermoplasmata archaeon
ATGTAATATGTTAGATTTCCTCTCTGAATCATTACATTATCTACAACCCTATATAGGTTTCATACATTTTCTAGTTACAGTAACTATTACCTTTATCATTTTAATCACTATCTTCAAAGCTATTAAACATTTCCTACTTAGAAAAGCGAAGAGTAAGAGAGAGATATCAAATATAACTGTATTTCTAGATATACTAAAATATACTTTTGCACTGTTACTTATCATAATAATCTTCTCTTCCTATTATGGTAGATGGGGTGACATTGGTTTCCTCGCAGGACTACTCACAGTTGCACTAGGTTGGGCTTTACAGAAACCCATTAGTGGTGTTGTAGCTTGGCTTATAATTATTATACGTAGACCTTTTCATATAGGTGATCGAGTTATAATATCAGATATCATAGGTGATATTATAGATATCAGTCTAACTCATATTTTTCTAAGAGAAGTTGGTGGTACTATAGATGGAGATGAATACTCTAATCGAACTATTATGGTTCCAACTTCTACCATCTTTGATCAAAGGATAGTCAACTACAACTATGAAGATAACTTTATATTAGATGAAGTTAAGGTAACTATAACATATGAAAGTAATCTACTAGAAGCAGAGGAAACTATTATAGATGCTGTAAATACTATTCTAAAACCTATATCAAATGAATACCCTAAATATATCAATAATACACCATATACTCGTATATCCTTTCTAGATTCAGGTATACTAGTTAATGTTAGATATTATACTGTTGTTACTAAACGTAATAAGATTGCAACTGATATAAGAAGAGAGATATATAGAAGAATTAGAGATTCAAAGAATATAGAATTTGCTTATCCACATAGAGAGGTTATTCTAAGAAAATCAGTATAGAAACTCTCTATATATTTGAAGAGTATCCTCTGCTACTGCATCCCATGTAAATTCTTCGAAAACCCTCTGTCTACCATTTCTACCTATCCAAATCCTCTTCTCCTCTGAATCTAATAGTTGCATTATACCCCATGCTATATCATCTGGATCAAAAGGATTAACATGTATACCACATTGTTTATCTCCATTTGGTATAACCTGTTCTCTCATTCCATTTGTACCTTGTGCTCCTACTACAACTGGTTTAGCCATCGACATAGCTTCTGTGCAAACTATTCCAAAAGGTTCATATAGTGATGGTAAAACTACTATATCAGCTGCAGCATAATGTAGGATACGCTCTTGTTCTGGTACAAACTCTGTTCTAAGTATAACATTGTTATGTAGATTATATTTATCAATTAATGTTCTTATATTATGTTCTAAATCTCCTACTCCTAACATTACTAGTTTAACATTAGGATAACTTTTTATTACCTGAGGCATAGCATGTAGAAGTTGTTCACATCCTTTTATAGAAACAAGTCTGCCTATGAAGAATAGGAATATTTCACCATCAGATATATCATATTGTTTTCTAAGCAGTTTCCTCTGTTCCATTGAAACTAATTCTGGATTATACTTATATGGATCTATTCCATTCCAACATACTCTGATTTTATCTTTTGGAAAACCTAGTCTTTGTAACTCTTCTCTCATAGCATAGGAAACAGTTATAATTCCGTCAGCTGCTACTCCGCCTTCTCTCTCAATGATATTTATAGTTTGAGATCCACCTGTTCCACCTGAACGTCCGAATTCAGTAGAATGAATATGGAATATAAGCGGTAGATCTAATTCTTTTTTAACTACCATTCCTCCCATTACCCCAAGCCAATCATGCGCATCTATTATATCATATCTCTCTCCTTTCCTCTGTATCAGAGAATGAATAAGTGTTGAAGCAGACATAAAATTATATCCAAGTACTCGAGAGAAGAAGGAGATGTGTTCACCCCATGATTTTAAATCGTTATTAGAAAATAATTTTAAGATAGGTGATAGATTAATTATTTTAGGTCTATAAACCCTTACTCCATGCCAGTTTTCCTCTGGTATCAATCTATTCTCCGCGTTTATTGCAAAAACAGTTACATCGTGTCCTAGATATACTTGTTTCTGAGTAATCTCTGTTGCAAATGTTCCAAGACCACCCCATATGGCAGGTGGAAACTCCCAAGTGAAATGAGCTATTCTCAGTTCACCTGGAGTAGATTGAAGGGTCATCCCATCCTCACCATTAGAGAAATAAGTTCATCGTTAATAAATTAAGCGGCTTTTTTAAGTCAGACTTATAAAAAACATTGTTTTTAATAAAATTAGATGCTATTTAAAAATAATTGTCCTCTATTTTTTCCATCGAAATCTATAGAAAAAACTACTTAACCTCTCTCATTATTTTATAATTTGATAAGTTGAGATTAGGATTGATGGAGGTGTTCTACTTCTGTTAGATACAATTAGTTATCCAAATCTTTCTAATGCCTTAGATTTTATTGAGAAACATCATCGGAGGAGAGCAGAGAAAACAATTCTAATTATAATAGGTAGTTGCATGGTGAAATATCAAGGTCGAGCTAAGTCTTTTCTAGATTGGGGTGAGAGGATAGTTATGATAAAACAAGATGGTACAATCCTTATTCATCAACCTATTCTTAGAGAACCTGCTAACTGGCAGCCTAGTGGTTCAAAGATTACTTTTACTATAGATGGAGAATATTTAATCCTTAATAGTATAAATTCTAATCCGGTAGAGAAGATGAAGGTATATTTTAGATCCATTAGCTTTATACTAGTAACTGCTCTAAGAGATCGAGCGAAGATATTAGTAAGTGGAATGGAGAACGACCTGGTCAACTATATACTTTTCAATCCAGATTGTATAGAAGAAGGTTTTAGGATAAAAAAGAGGGAGAAATCTGTGAGATCTGGAAGTATAGATTTATTTGGATATGATAAAAATCATATTCCTGTAGTTATAGAAGTTAAGAGAGGTTTAGCTAATATAAATGCTGTACATCAACTAAGGATGTATGTTAAAGATATAAAGAAGGATAGAGAAGATGTAAATGTTAGAGGTATTCTATGTGCACCTAGGATACCAGATATGGTTAAAAATCTTCTAACAGATTATGGTTTAGAATGGCGTGAAATAGAATATCCAACTGTATTACCTGATGATCATCAAAAAACATTAGAAGAATTCTCTGAAAAAAATGTTACTACTATCCTTTGACTATATCCCTATAGCATATATCTACTATCTCATCTATAGTTTTAGATGCATCTATTATCATAAACCTTTTATCTTCTTCTGCAAGTTTTTCATAATTCTCCTGTACCTTTGTTAGAAATGATATCTTCTCAAATGGTATAAGATTCTCTCTACTTTGAATCCTCTCTAATGCTTCCTTTGGATCAAGGATAAATAGAAAAGTTCTATCTGGTATAGGTATATTTGAGGATAACTCTTTCAACCATTTGATAGGTTGTTTCATATATTTTCTAAGCTGTACACCTTGATATGCATAAGTTGAATCTACATATCTATCGCATAAAACGATTCTACCCTCTCTCAGCCATTCTTCAATCTGTTTACCATGCTGTATCCTATCAGCTATAAAAGCAAATGTTGTGATAAAAGGATCTGTATCTTCCTCTATACATTTTTTAACATTATCTCCAAGCCATGTATCTGTTGGTTCAAATGTTTCAATAACATTGAAACCATTTTCTCTGAGTTTATCTGCAACTAAATGTAGAATAGTTGTCTTTCCAGAGCCATCTATACCTTCAAATGTTATAAACTTCTTCATTTCCTTCGCTTCCATTTAATCTTATAATATGAGAGGGGATGACTGATTTCTTTACATAAATCTACTCTTTCTTCTAATGGACAGAGGCCATAGGTACGCATCTTATCACAACCAGGAGGAGTATATTTTGTAGAAGAACTTACACCAGTTATATGTTCTATCTGATACCTAGTTTTTTCTTCTTCAAAATCAGGTGCTCTACTGAATACAGCGATGATTTCATCTCTACTAAGTTTAAGACCATTTAGAAAAGAAACAAGTGCAAACCTACCTATATGCGGTACATTTTCACCTGATTGAATAGCATCTAATATATTCTTAATACAAGGAGGTAGATATTCAACCTCTAATTTCCCAATGGGAGTTTCTTCAATCTTTCTACGTAACTTTCTAACCTTACTTTTAATTCTATCTATATCAGATGAAAAAATTTGATTAACATATTCATTACAAGACATAGTATCAAGTTCTTGATTAATACGTTCTCTTAGAGCTTCTTGTAGTATTCTAGCTAAATCTCTAGATGAAATAGTGATATAACCTTGTATCATCTCTCTATTTATCATCTTCCATTTCCTATACCTTGTAGGAGCATATCTTAAATAATCAGTGAAATAAATCGAGAGTTTCTCATCTATATATCTTGCATCTAAATTAAATTCCTTTGAAAGATCCAAGATGAAAGAAGGTTTTTCTCTTATAAGATTTCTATACATATGAACAGCTTCACCAAGAGCATAACGTCGTTTCAAATAAGAATCATCTATGCATATAGTTATCATCCTTGCAATTGGATAAGAGAATAACTCCATTAAACAATCTCCATTTGTTACTAAGCTTCTATTTCCAACATCTCCTTTTTCAAAAGCATTATCCACTCTTTCAACACCAATTGATCTAGCTCTCTCATATATTGGATCAACTAACAATTCTTGGATTGATGGAGCTTCTCTTCTAACATATTCTTTAGCTTCTCTCAGAAAAGGATATCTAGCTAGTTTTAATAGTATTTCATCTACCACATGGAATATAGAATATCCTCATGTTAATGAAATTTATCTTTTGAATCTCCTCTAAAATTTTATATCTAGTTTATAA
>QMTB01000130.1 GCA_003649845.1 Thermoplasmata archaeon
ATTTTCTCCTGAATTCTAAAAAGTGCAAAAGTCTTGTTTAATAACAAAATATTCTTTTTCCTTGTTTTTCATTTGATGTTTAGAGGATTAGATTATTCTTTTTGAGTTGTAGAATTATTTTCCATCCTAATTTATTAACATATACAAATGGAAAAGTTTATTACAAAATCCTAGGATCTGATTCTGTTTCTTAGATAATCTTCAGGATCTTATTTTGGTCATATCTCCAAATAAATTCGTTGATAAGCGAATTTATAATCGATAAATTATTAAATAATGATTTGTATATGGGATAACAGTAGAGAATGTTAGATAATGAGGTGGGATACTAAAGAATTTTAGATTTTAATGCCTCCTTTGCCTTCCTCAATACTCCCGCCTCCTTCTTCCTTTATTTTTTTAAGATCTAGCCCCTATAAACGAGTCGTTAAATATAATAGAAAAATGGACATATGTGGTACACCAAAACAGTTATAATTATATATGATATAATATAATAAACATGTGTTAACATGGGAGAATATAATTTGATATTAACCTCCATAATTATCTTTATAACTATAACTATACCTCCAATAGAGGGAGTATTTTCTCTTACAATTTACTATAATACTATATATGTCGATGATGATAACACTTCAGGACCATGGGATGGAAGTATAGAACATCCCTATCAGCATATACAAGATGCTATAAACCATGCGGAAAATGGAGATATTATAGAGATATATCCAGGAATATATAATGAATATCTCCTAATCAGTAAACCAATAAGTATAGTGGGAGTAAGTAGAGATAATACCATACTCACTGGAGAATATAATTCAACTATCATAGATATAATCGTAGATAATGTTAGTGTAATTAATCTAACTATAGAAAACAGTGGTGGAAAAATAAGAGATGCAGGTATTAATATATACTCCAATAATATCTATATATCTAATTGTTTTATCCACCATACGAGAAAGGGAATCTCAGGTGTAGGTAGTAATATAAGTTTCTCACATTGTATATTCCATCGAAACACTGAGGGTATACATCTATATGGATCAAATAGAATTTCTATAAATAATTGTTTATTTACAAAAAACGCTATAGCAGCTAACCTAGAGAAAACAAACGACATTTCGATCTATAATTCTACATTTTCACTAAATGGAATATCTATACAAGGATGCCATACTAGGAATATGAAGATAAAGCAATGCATTATACAGGATAATAGTGTAAATAAAGGTGGAATTTTCCTACTTAGCAATATTGATGCTTTAATATCCTATTCCAAGATGATTCATAACGGTGTAGGTATAAGTATATCGTCTTCTAGTAATGTTAGTATAAGATATTGCACCTTTATTAATAACACTCATTATGGTATATCTCTTAGATCTCCATCAGATGGTATAATAATAACCCATTCTATCATCTCCAACAACCTTAGATGCGGGATTTATATCGAGGAAAATAATGAATGTAGATTATACTACAATGATATAGTTGGCAACAGATTATATGGGATTTGTATTCAAAATGCTATTTGTTACTCTCAGAATAACTGGTGGGGTTCACCACTGGGACCAATATTCTCATTAAAAAAACATATTAACACAATTAAAAACTATATGGGAATAGTAGATATATTCCCATGGAGTATAAAACCTATTTATGGAATCGGAGCACCTGATATAACCGGAAGTTCTCTAGAAACACCAGAGGTTATAGAGAAAGAATATATATCTTTTAATGAAACAGATTCTGATAACGATGGTGTACCTGATTGGTGGGAGGAGAAATGGGGTTATAACCCATATGTATGGGATGACCATAGACATCTAGATCCAGATAATGATGAATTAAACAATATAGAAGAATGCTATACCGATATCTATGGGTCTAATCCATATCATAAAGATATATTCCTTGAAATAGATTGGATGAAATCTATTTCAAATTCTTCTAACAAACCATCATTAAAATATCTCAACTATATAATAAAGGAGTTCGAAGAACACAATATCACACTTCATATAGATATAGGTAATCTAGGTGGTGGTGAAGAGATACCAGATATCTCCATGTGTCTCAATTCATACTCTACTATATGCTATGTTTACTGGAAATATTTTTTACATGACAATCCATTAAATCCAAGGAAAGGTATCTTCCATTATGGTGTAATATGTAACTATTGTCCAGATGTAAACTATCCCTTTATTGGATGGGATAACCTAGATTCTTTTGCTATATCAGCGGGATGGATTCAATCTATATATCCATATATACCAAAAGAAAAGTTAATTGCAGGAGCTATTATACACCAACTAGGTCATACTCTTGGTTTAATAGCTGATACATATGAGGGTATTGATAATCTAGGTACACTCAATATATTCTCTTATCCATGGCTGGAATATATCAATTATATAAGTTGTATGAATTATTTCTATAAATTCAAGGTATTATCATTCTCCGATGGAACACATGGTAGAGGAGATTTTAATGACTGGGAGAATATGGATCTAAAATTTTTTAAAAACAGTGATTTCAAGAGATAATATCTTCCTCTCTTATCAATATCTTCTTTTCCCCACCTATTAGAAATAGTATCAAACCTATAACTCCCGGTATAAAATTTTTAACTAGAAAACCACTGAGAGATAAAACAAATGCAATCTCAGATGAAACACCATATTGCGAGAGTAATAAAACAAAGGTTCCCTCTCTCACACCTAAACCGCCAATGGAGATAGGTATAGCTGTTGCAATAACTACAGATATAACACTAGCTATTATAAACTCTGGATAAGGTATATCTAATGAGAAAGCCTGTGAGAGAACATATACTTGGGTTGCTGCTATCGACCAGATAACTATTTCAAATAGGAAGATAGGAATTAACTCATATAGCGAAGGAATATCCTCATATAATGCCTCTATACTTTGATTAAAATTCTCCTGGTATCTCACTGGTAGAAAAGGTTTTATAATAAATTGGAAAAATTTACTACCTCTCTTCTTCTCTATGAAGAATATAAATGCTGAAACATAGAAAACTAGGGTTACAGCAAGGATAGAAAATAAACTTGCATATAGATTGAGATAAATTAAAGCTCCGATTGTAGCCAGAATAATCCCGCCTATTACACCTGATACAGCATCGATAAAAGAATTTGCAATGCATTTCTCCAAACTAGTTTTTATTCTCTTCTTAATATAATATATTCTTATATGTATTCCAATTGCTCCAGGGGTAATGGCAGCATAGAAAAGCGACATGAGGAAGAGTTTTGCAAGATAAGAAAATTCAAGGTTCATTTTTTGCTTCCTACTTATATACCGCCATTTATATGCTGCTAGTAGTAGTTTTGGAATGAATACTATTAAAGCAACTATATAATACCAGATAGGTATAAGAGAAAAAGTATAGAGAATCTTATCAATACCAATACTTATAATTATATATATAAATAGAATTATTCCAACGATTGGTATTAGACTACTTATTTTCCTTGTAATATTATTCCAAGACATCTTCTTCCTCTAAATCTAGATGGACTCAATTGCCTCATAACCTTCTCTCTCACTAACATAAGATACAACTATAGGAGGAGGTTTCAAAGCATCTTTAGGATGCTTTATCTCATCTACCTCTCTAACAGTAATTGTTACACCGCTTCCAATCTTTTTTTCATATGCCTTTTTAATCTCTTCTTTAATAGTTTCAACAGAAGGTTCAGTATCTCTAAGATTTTCATCTATAACCAATAGAATCTCTATCTCATCTATCTTCTTCTGTATGATCTGATACTGTTTAACTTTGAATGTTTTCAACTTTATCAAAACAGGTGTGATAAAACAAAAGGCACCAGGTGGAAAAACTCTTCCATCTGGAAGAACAATGTTTGCTCTCTTCCGTCCTTCTACACCATTGGTTAGTACTGTTGAGGTGAGACTGCATCCACATTTTTCCTCTCTAGTTAAACTTATCCAATCATCCATACCGGTATATCTTATAATAGGTGTACCTCTACCAAATAGTCTAGTTAAAACTATATGCCCCCTCTCACCCAGCGACAAAACCTCGTTTTTATCATTGATAACTTCTAGATGGAAGAAATCATCATGGACATGCCATGATCCATTTAGACATTCAAAAGCTATATCCGCTCCAGCTTCAACAGATGGATATATATTTAATAATTTACATTTAAAGGCATCTTCAACATACTCTTTAGTATATTCATCGAGCATTGCTCCTCCGGTCCAACATAGTTTAGGTTTCACATTCTCTCCATACCCTCTTCTCTTTAGGTAAGCTAGATGTTGAAAAATAGCAGGGTAACTCATGATCACAGTGGGTTTAAAATCATCCAATTTTTGCATAATCTCCTTAATAGGAGTACTAACATCTATATTTAGAGTGATAGAAGAGGTAAAATATCTGGTATAAGGTTGAAAGTGTTTCTCAACAACTAGATCTATTCTACGAGGTGTAAAATTACCTAGATGCACAAATCTTATACCTCCAATATTGGGAAGAAGTTCTCTGAGTTCTCTAATGATAATCATAGATGATTTTCCAATAGTGAAAAAATCAGTATATATACAAACAGGTTTACCAGTTGTACCACCAGTACAAACAGTATAACTATTTCTTCTATTATATCCAACTGGTAATAGTTTATCTGGGAAACCATTTCTTAAATCTTCTTTTGATATAAAAGGTAGTTTCTCTATATCCTTTAAACCTTTTATATCATCTATATGAACCCCAGATTGTTTATATTTCTCGTGATATAAAGGTACACTATAAGCA
>QMTB01000131.1 GCA_003649845.1 Thermoplasmata archaeon
GTCTAATGTTATATATTTAAAACCAAGTTTCTTGAAACTAGAGATTATAGAATCTCTATTCTCCATTATAATCTCCATATCTCCAATAGATGTTTCAATTCTAGCGATATCATTACGGTGGAGTCTAACTCTACAAAACCTTACACCTAAACTATATAGAAAACCTTCTGCCTCCTCAATCATTTCTAGAAATTCCTCTGTAATCCTAGTTCCATATGGTATCCTAGTTGCTAAACATGATTCAGAAGGTTTATCCCAAGTCTCTAAATCTAATTGTTTTGATAGAAACCTTATATCCTTTTTTGTAAAACCTATATCGAGGAGAGGCGTTCTAATATTCCCTTCTTCCAAAGCCTTTAAACCAGGTCGATAATCACTAAGATCATCAACTATACTAGCATCAACCACTGTCTTTATACCATACTCTAAAGCAGTTTTCAACATCAACGAGATAATATATTTCTTACAATGATAACATCTATCTACTGGATTCTCCAATATCTCCTCAATAGGTTTAACCTTAACTATTATATGTTTTACTTTTAATTTCTCTATAATACTTTTTAGATATTCTAATTCTTTCCTGGGGAGGAGTATGGAATCTATCGTTATAGCTAAAACATTTTCACTACCAAGAGTATCAACAGCAGTTTTAAGTAGGAATGTACTATCAACTCCACCTGTAAAACCAATAGCAACTCTATTTAAAGAATGTAGATTTTCCTGAAGTTTCTCATATTTCTCTTGAATATTCATTTTATCAAACCTAAAGTCCGAATGATATATATTAACTTGTTTTTAAGAAAATTTAAAGAATAGATTCTCTTTCCATATCTTCTTTGTTATGCATGAATGGGCTTTAGCTGAATCTATTATAACTACTGCTGTTGAGGTAGCTGAAAGAGAAAAATTGAAGAAAATAGAGGAAATAGATATCTCTCTAGGAGAGCTTCAACAGATAGAAGAAGATATATTTCGATTTGCATTAGACGAAATCCTTAAATCAATGAATCTTAGAAATATAAAAATTGTTATTGAAACAGAAAATGCAGTATTTGAATGTAACAAATGTAAACATACTTGGAATTTCGAAAAAGATAAACTAGATGAAGCAGAAGCAGAAGCTATACACTTCCTGCCAGAGATGGCTTTTGTACATATGCGTTGTCCTAGTTGCGGTAGTCCAGATTTTACTGTTATAAAAGGGAGAGGAGTTTCTATTACCTCTATCAAAGGTGAAAAATAAAATGGTTGATCCAAGATTGAGTGTAATCAAAAAAAGATTGAAAGATATCAATAATATTATAGCAGTTGCTAGTGGGAAAGGTGGAGTAGGGAAAAGTATGGTATCTTCTCTCCTAGCGCTTCATCTTGCTAGCCAAGATAAAAAAGTAGGTTTACTTGATCTAGATGTATATGGTCCATCTACACATATAATACTCGGGATTCCATTCCAGAAATTCCCAGAAGAAGATAGAGGGATAATACCACCTGTATTCCATGGAATAAAATTTATGTCCATTGTATTCTACTCCGAGGATAAACCAGGTGCATTTAGAGGAATAGATGTATCTAATATTATAAGAGAACTCCTCGCTATAACCCAGTGGGGTAGTCTTGATTATCTAATTATAGATCTACCACCGGGTATAGGTGATGAAACTCTTGATGTTATAAACCTAATTCAACCAACAGAATTCCTAATAGTATCAACACCATCCAAGGTTGCAATGGGTGCTGTTGAAAAACTAATAGATTTACTGCTCGAACTACATCTACCCATTATAGGTGTAGTTGAGAATATGAAAATAGGTGACTCAAATTATGTTAAACAGATCGTTACCTCCAAAGATGTAAGATACCTTGGCTCCATCCAATTTGTCCCTGCCCTAGAGGAAGCAATTGGTGATTCATCTAAACTCCTAAAAACTCCATTTATAAAAGATTTGGAGAGAATAATCAAAAAATCTCTCTAAATTGGAATGATTTTGGGAAAAATAATATAAATCTTAATATAACTTTTACTAAGTTGATGAAGATCCTTCATATAATAGTAGTTGTTTTAGTTATTCTCTCAACGATGAATGAGTTGAAAAGTGGGTCAACAATAAACCCTATAACTGTTAGTATCAAAAACCCTGAGAGAGGATACCTATACATCCAAGATACCAAAGTTTCCTCAACGCCTACAGGAATCACAATGATAGTAGGTAAAATAACAGTTAAAGTAGAATATAGTGGAGAGGTTAGCAAAGTTAAATTCTATGTAGATGGTATTGCCAAAGGTGTAGATTATGATCCACCTTTTGAATGGATTTGGGACGAAACGATACATGGGTTACATAAACTAAGTGTTAAAGCATATGATGATATGGGTAATAATGCCACTGATGAACTAACAGTAATAGTTTTCAACTATGAGAAACCACAACTGTGGAGTCTCACAGAGAATAACTCTTGGATAGATGATACACCTAGTGTTAGAGATTTCATACCAATAGGTATAGTCCATATGGAAACCAAGGATCATATACTAGTGAATCTACCTGACTCAAAATGGGGGTTACAGTGTTTCATATTTGTTGGAGAAGGTGAAACCAAGGACGGTAAGCATAAACTTATGTTTCAATGTAGAGCACCTATCACAGGGTTTATGCAACAGAGAATCTACTTGGATGATAAATGGTATTATCTACCACCCACTAAAGCACCAATGCACTTAGATGATGAAAAAAGAATATATCCCTATCCAACAGTCTATACCCTTGGAGACACTATATCATCGATATCCTATGATGAGGAAAATAGAAGATGGATCTTCCAAGTTAAGGTTCCATCAAAGGGAATAAACATTGAGATTCTAGGTCAAGCACAAGGAGTGCCATTCTGGATGGGTAAACCAGAGGGCCCATATATAATACATGGTGTCTCATGTAAGAGACCAGATATAGATATCTGGGGTGGATTCTGGGATGTTGGAACCTGCACCATAAACCTCTCTACACCGCAATATCATGGAACCTTCTATGGTTTCTTCCTATTTGATAGAGCATATCATAGAACATACTATACTAAGAGGGCGAATAATAGGGGTGACCTAGCGGATTTCACCTGTATCTATATTCATGATGAAGAATTCGATCTAATGTTTTCTCATTCAAATAATCCTTCTCCACTCAAAACACCTGTTCCTATGCAACATCAAGCTAGAATAAACTTCCCAAGTAGAGAAATCAGTTATCCTTTAGATAGCTTTGAGTATAGTGATGATGGTCTTCTACAACCAACAACCTTCCACTTTACAGGTAGATACAAGGATAGTACTATAGATTTAACTGGTACCGCATATGGCTATTGGCCAGAGGAATGGATAATTAAGAAGCATGTATGGTGGAATCTAAGAGGTGAACACACCTGGGGTAGAGCGTTTATCACATGGAATGGAACAATAACTCTAGGTGAGGAAACAATAGAGGTTAAAGACGCTTTAGGATTTGGAGAATTCACAAGATACTCAGGAGGTTGAATTAGTATGAGAAATTATTTTCCATTATTTGTAATACTGATATTATGCATAACCATAGTAGCTGAAGGAACCCTAATCAATAACCCCTACTCTAGGGGAACATCTAGTAATATAGATGATAGGATGGTTTTAGCCTTCTACTATGTTTGGTATAAAAACGATGGAATACGTAGATACTGGCCTCTTCGAACAGCTTATCACCCTTTACTTGGAGGATATAACTCCTCTGACCCAGAAGTTATCACTCAGCATATAAGATGGGCTAAAGAAATAGGGTTAGATGGATTCATAGTTTCATGGTGGGGTATCAATAGTTTCACTGATAACAATCTAAAAAAGGTTATAGAGATTGCAAATAGAGAAGATCTAACTATTACAGTATACTATGAGACAACAAAGACCCAGGGGAAACCAGATGAAGAAGCAAAAAATGAGATTATAGAGGATATCACATACATAATAGATACTTATTCAAATGAACCTTGTTTCCTCTGGTTTAAAAACAAACCCGTTATCTTCATCTACGCACTATGGACACATGCAAGAGAATTCTGGGAAGAAGTTCTAGGGGAGCTTAGAGAACAAGTAGATGTATTTCTAGTTGGTGATGGTAAACCAAATGAATATCCTAGTTTCGATGGATACCACTTCTACAACCCTAAAGACATCCCATTAGATGAATTACTAGAGGATTATAATAGATTCAAAGAATTCTATCCTGATAAACTCTTAGCTGGTACTGTAATACCAGGTTTCGATAACAGGAAGAGTAAGAGGATAAAAGGAGAACAAGGGAGCTATACACCTAGGCATGGTGGGAGAACATATGATGAATTCTGGGAGATAGCTTTAGAAGGAGAAGTAAACTGGGTTTTAATTACCACTTGGAATGAATGGTGGGAGGGAACAGCAATAGAACCTAGCAGGGAATATAAAGAACAATACTTAGAGGCAACCAAAAGGTGGTTAAAAGGTTTCAAAGAAGATAAGATAGTAGCATATATATGGAGACCAGTAGAGGGATACCTATACCTTTTTGATAGAGAAATCAAGGAGATACCTGGGTGTACACTGATTATAGGTGGAATAACAGTTAAAGTAGAAGGAGTAAACATAGAAACAAAGGTTGATAAAGTAGAGTTCTACATAGATGATACCCTAGAATATACTGATACTGAACCACCTTATCAATGGAAATGGGATAAAGTAACAATAGGATTACACGAGTTAAAAATAATTGCATATGGAAAAAATTTAGATGAAGATAAAAAGGATGTGTTGATGATAAA
>QMTB01000132.1 GCA_003649845.1 Thermoplasmata archaeon
AAGGAGGTAGAAATGAATTTCATCTTCTACGATATGCTGTTGAACCTTTGAGTTTCCTCTACATTCTCAGCAACATATTAGCTGAGAAGCTCTTATTCTCAGCTAATTGTTCAACACAGCACTTCCCTCTACTAGATTTTTAGTAAACTATTAGATTTTTCTATACGTGGGTTTATAAAACCATCTTTCTTTATAGGTATGAGCTCTTCTAGTAGCTGAGAATCTACTATATTATCGTTATATACTTCTATAAGTAACTCATGGAATTGTTTTGCTTGTATGAGATCTTGAGCATAGAATGATATCATACCATCGTATATTCCATGAATCCATATGTTATCTTCTATTTTGATATTATATCTCTCTGCTAATTCATCTATTTTACCATTTAGTATGTTTTCTTCTAATTTATTATTAATTGGTAAACGTTTTAGTTTGAACAGAAAGATGAATCTTTTTTTATTGATTTTTTCAGCATCAACACATGCATGATAACCCCATATGGTATCGTTGTCCTCTAATTGTTTTATGATTCTCCATACCTTTTGACGTGAGAAACCACATCTCTTCGCTATATTCCCTATACTTTCATTTGCATTGGTTTCTAATACGTTTAGTATCTTCTGTTCATCTCTCTGTAGTTTTCTTTTGCTACTTTTTGCCATGATCTCTCTCCATCGGAATCTAATATTAGATTCCCTTAGTGGGGTTAATCAAGAAACTATATTTATAGTTAATGTTTAAAATATTAAAAATATAATATTTGATATTTTCCTAAGGTTATATCCTATTATAAAAATTCGATGGAAGGATTATTTAAAATGTTGATTAAATAGTTACACCATCTAAGTTTCTCTCTCTTCAGTTTCTTATCTTTTCTATCTGCGAAGGAATATTCTCCTATTTCATCGTTGAAATCAAATCCTATTAGATATATTTTTTTTGCTTTAAAATGATCTGCAAGAAAAACTGCTCTATCTCCATCAGTGAATCCACCATAATTATATAATAGAGGGTAAGGAGAAGGATCTATCTGTGTTGTACCAAAAATCACTCCTTGGAATCTTGGTATGAAATGAATTAAATTCTCTATGTTATTTCCATGTGCATGTATTATAACTATACTGCCTTTTTTGTTAGCATCTATTTGATCAGATATTTTTCCATCTAAATCTGATACTATTATATCCGGCTGGATATCATTTTCTATTAGAGCTGTTGTTGCCCCATCTGCTGATATTAGTATAGAGTTTGATATCAAATCTATATTTCTATTGATGTTTCCCAGAAGAGATGGTCCTGCTCCAAAAACTATTATGTCCTTATCTTCTATCATATTTTTTAAAATATCTGGTTTAAATCTGCTCTTCTTTTTTTCTAGAAGACTTTGGAGTATCGATGCTGCTTTTCTATCTGCTTCTACATCAATCTTTAGATCTTCTACTATTCTTTTATACATATCCTCCCATTCTTTGTATCTCATCTAAAATTACACCCATTTATATTATCTGTTGTTCTAATTCTAGCTCTTTTTTCTCATTTTGATATATCTCTTTTATATAATGATAGGTTACTATTCCAACTATAATTATCATAATTCCTGTGATTATATTACCTATGAAAGAGAAATGAAAGAAAGGTTGAATCTCAAATTCTTCTGGCCAATTTATAAAAGCTTTGTATAGAGAACTGAATATCGCTGAGGATATAAAACCAAATGCAAATAAAGAGAAAGGCATTATCCAGTAATTCCAAGGAGCTTTTTTATCCTTTACATACAAATCTACAGCTCTACCAAATATAACAAGTAAACCAGATACAACTATACCCCATATCATATCTCGGAGAAACTTCAGTATTATTAAGAAGTTTTGATACGTCTCAAAATCTGCGTCAGTATATGCTAGAAATATATTCGCAATTAATATTACTGCAGCTATAACACCTGTATATATTGAGAGTTTTCCTGTTAAAAAACCAGATTTTATCTCTCCTATTAATCTAGAGATGTTTCTCTCCCATCTGAAAACTCTTATGAGAAGATATATTCCAAGCGTTAATAGTATAGCTCCCAGTCCACTGGATGTCATGCCTAGTAGAACAAAAAATGCCCATACGATTAAAACCAAAGCTATTGGTAGGATAAATTGTTTCTGAACTTTTTCATCATCAAGTATCTTGAGTATCCTATAATATGTATCCTCAAGATGTTTACTCTGTTTAACTGATACTCTATGAATAGATGTTATCTTTATCCTTGATTGTACGATAGGTAGTATATATTCATCTTCTGCTCCATCTGTTATAAGTATGACATCCTCAGCTTTTGTTATTTTTATAACTTCCTCAAGTTGTTTTGCTAATATCTCATCGGATTTTATACCAACATTTATATCTCCACAGATTGTAGCAATTTCAACATCTTTACCTTGAGCTAGAAGGGTTTTATATACTGATATAGCAGAGAAGATGGCATTTAAATCTGAATCCTCAGGATCGCTTTCTCCAAGTCCTTGAGCTGCTAGTAAATTGTTTTCAATGCCAATTATAGGGCTCTTTATCTTCGTTTTCCTCCCGAAATCATTATCCCTATCTACATTAAGAACAAGTGTTGTCATATGTTTTTCAATCTATATATCAATGGTGAATATTTAAGTATATATGTTTAAAATGTTTAAAGAAAGATTTTGGAAAATAATAGTTGAGTTCTTGCGCAAAATATATATAAAGCTATTGTGATTTGCCTTTTGTAGCTTTCTAGTTTTTGAGGAGATAAATATGAACTTGGAGGATGTTAAAAAAACAGGAACAACTACACTAGGTATGGTGTGTAGAGAAGGTGTTATTATTGCAACAGAACAAAGAGCTACTATGGGTACTCTCATTGCCCATAAAGCTACAAAGAAATTATATAAAATAGATGAACATCTAGCATTGGCAACCGCTGGTCTAGTAGGTGATTTACAAGTTTTAGCGAGATATCTTCGTGCTGAAGCGAATTTATATAGATTGAAGAGAGATATTCCAATGCCTGTTGGAAGTGCAGCTACTTTAATGGCTAATATACTTAATCAACGTAAATTTATGCCTTACTATGTACAGCTTATACTCGCTGGTTATGATAGAACGGGTGGTCATGTGTATTCTCTCGATGCAGCAGGTGGGGCTATACCAGATAAATATACTTCAGCTGGCTCTGGGTCTCCATATGTATTTGGTGTTCTAGAGGATAATTTCAAGGATGATATGAGTGTAGAAGATGGCATAGATCTTGCAATTAAAGCAATTAGTGCTGCAGAAAGAAGAGATTCAGCATCTGGTGGTATGATTGATATCGCGGTTATAACTAAAGAAGGTTTCCAAGAGGTGCCTAAGGAGGAGATTAAACAGAAGATTAAACAATTTAGTCCTAATAAAGAATTATAGGTTTACGATTTATTTGTTTAAAAGATAGGATTCAAAGATTTATTTAATTAAAATAGAAAGATAGTGAAGTTCTATGACTGCTGAAGATGTTTTACGTGAGATAAAGGGGAAAGTTCGATCAGTGATACCTCCAAGTATAGATATATCTGATGTTGAATTCGAAGGAGCACTTGTTGTAATCTATACTAAACATCCTGATAAATTTGCTGAGAGGGATGATCTAGTAAAACAGCTGGCAAAGATGTTACAGAAGAGGATAGTTGTAAGACCAGATCCATCTGTTATCACCGATGAAGCAAGAGCTGAAAAAGAGATTAAAAAGATTATTCCAGAGGATGCAGGTATAACTAATATATATTTTCAACCTGACGTTGGAGAGGTAACGATAGAGGTGATGAAACCTGGAGTTGCTATAGGGAAACAAGGTAAATATTTGAATGACATTAGAAAAGCTATTAACTGGTCTCCTAAGATAATACGTACTCCTCCTCTTCAGTCTAAAACTGTTCAAGAAATACGGGCTTATCTTAGAATGATAAGCGATGAAAGAAAAGATTTTCTTAGAAAAGTAGGCCGTCGTTTACATAGAGGTGTATCTGAAGGAGAAAAATTTGTTAGAGTTGTAGCTTTAGGGGGATATAGACAGGTTGGTAGATCCTGTAGTATGCTGCATACTCAGGATAGCAAAATACTTATTGATTGTGGCGTAGATGTATCGAGTGAGAATAATGGTACACCATATCTTCATCTACCTGAGGTTTTGCCTTTAGAAAAAATAGATGCAGTTGTTGTAACACATGCACATCTAGATCACTCTGGGCTTATCCCCCTATTATATAAATATGGATATAGAGGACCTATATATTGTACTCCTCCTACTAGAGATTTAAGCACTCTACTACAGATGGATTATTTAAAAGTAGCAGCAGCTGATGCTAGAACTGTTCCATATTCTGCTGAGGATGTAAGAGAAGCTATTAAACATTCTATAGCTATAAACTATGGTGATACCACTGATATAACACCAGATGTTAGACTTACTTTTCATAATGCAGGACATATTTTAGGTTCATCTATTGCCCATTTTCATATTGGAGAGGGTCTATATAATATAGCTTTTACAGGTGATATCAAATATGAGAAAACCTGGCTTTTCAATCCCGCAGTGAATCATTTTCCAAGATTAGAGGCGATATTTATCGAATCTACATATGGTGGTAAAGAAGATATTCAACCTAGTAGAAAAGAAGCAACTCAACATCTAAGGGAATTGATTGATAGAACCCTTCAAAAGAAAGGTAAAATATTGATACCTGTTTTTGCAGTCGGTAGAAGTCAAGAAGTTATGATTGTTATTGAAGAACTT
>QMTB01000133.1 GCA_003649845.1 Thermoplasmata archaeon
AGCTATACCTCTAACTTTACCAAGGGTTCTTATACGAAACTCTGCTTGGTTTCTAATTCAAAGAGAACAGAAGATTCACATCTCTTTTTGGAGGTCTCTGAAGATTTTTCTAATTGGATACTTCTATGGTAGTATAACACCTGGTTATTTAGGGCAGCTTATGCGTATACTATATCTAAAAGAAGATACTAATGAACCTTATGGTAAACTTTTTGTTAACTCTTTTATTGAAGCAACAGTTCACACTTTTTCTTTATATCTAATGATGTTTATAGGTTCTCTACTAGTTATAGATGTATTCCCTATGCTTCCAATAGGTATTCTATTATGGATTCTATTTATTATATTATTTGTATTATATTTTATTAAACCTGAGCGTGGAGAGAAGATTTTTACTCTACTAAGCAAAGGTATACCTGAGAGGCTTAAAATCCATAGTTATAGGTTTACATCTACCTTCTATAAAGATTTCCCTAGACTTAGGAAACTATTGTTACCATTGCTGTTAGGTTTATTCACATGGATAATAATTTTTACACAAGAATATCTCATTGTTTTAGCATTGAAACTACCTATACCTTATCATTATTTTCTATTACTATTTCCAGTGGCTAATGCTGCAGGTTTTATACCTATTAGTTTTGCAGGTCTTGGTACTAGAGAGTTTACAGCTGTAATTTTATTCTCAACATTCTTTGGTATACCTGGTGAGAAGATCTTTGTTGTATCACTATTAGGTTTCATTATAACAGATATATTAACTGGTTTCATAGGTTTTCTATGCTCAATAACAGATACTACCACGAAAAAACAGGTATTACAATCATAAATCTGATATACTTGTTATTTATATCCCTGTATTTGAACATATGCAGGAAAAAAATTATTCTAATGAGAAATTGTGATGCGTATGAAGGGCGAGGGTATAGGTTTTGGTAAAGCAATTTTATTTAACGAACATTTTGTAGTATATGGAGTACCAGCTATTGTATCAGCGATTGGTAGATATACAGTTGCAAGGGTTTATCCATCGGATAAACCAGATGTTATACTTATAGATAATAGAGATGCTACACCTGGTTATAAAGAAGAGAAATTAGAGCAACAGCAGGATTCTCTGCGGAGGATGCTTAGGAAGATGAATCTTGATTTCTCTAAGGATGGTGTTGAAATAGAACTCTCTGGTACTCTAAAAGCAGCTAGTGGTGTTGGTGCAAGTGCAGCATCCTGTGTAGCTATAGCTAGAGCTCTCTCAGAGTATTTTGATCTAAATTTATCTGATGAAGAGATTAATGCTATAGCATATGAAGGCGAGAAAGGTTATCATGGTACTCCTTCGGGTATAGATAATACTGCTTCTACATATGGTGGTCTTATATGGTTTGAGAAGAAAGAGGATGGAGATAATATCATTGAACGTATCAATATCCCTAATCCTATTGAGATAGTCTTGGGTAACACTGGTAAGGTTGCTAATACATCTGCTGCTGTAGCAGGAGTAAGAGAGAGGAAGGAGAGATACCCAGAGAAGTATGCTAAGATATTCAATAGAGCAGAGAATATAGCGTATCTAGCTAAACAGGCTTTACTGGATGAAGACCACCATGAACTTGGTAAACTTATGAATGAGAATCATAAACTTCTACAGCAGATTGAGGTATCTTCAAAGGAACTTGATTTCCTAGTGAAGCTAGCTAGGGAACATGGAGCATATGGTGCTAAACTTACCGGCGGTGGTTTAGGTGGTAATATTATAGCGTTAACACCTGGTAAAGAGTTAC
Organism: Thermoplasmata archaeon; assembly: GCA_003649845.1. Classification (GTDB taxonomy): domain Archaea; phylum Thermoplasmatota; class E2; order DHVEG-1; family DHVEG-1; genus B44-G15. The sequence continues at coordinate 1,782 of QMTB01000133.1, forward strand.
AGGAGGAAGTAGCTACTGCTATAGAGAAGGAAGGTTTTCAAACAGTTAAAACAAAGATAGGTGTAACAAGGAGAGGTGTACAATAATATGTTTCTAAGAGAATTTTTAGATAAACTTGAAGCAGAAGATAAACTTGTTAGAATTAAAAAAGAGGTTTCTCATAAGTATGAGATAGCTAATATAATGTATACATTAGATGAGAAACCAGTGTTATTTGAGAATGTAAAAGGGTTTTCTTTTCCAGTATTTGGTGGTATAACATCTAGTAGAGATATAATAGCAGAAGCTCTTGGTACTACTAAAGAGAAGTTATTGATGAAACTAGTAGATGCTCTTAGACATCCAAAGGAACCAGAGATAGTTGATAAAGCACCGTGTCAGGAGGTAATAGTTAGAGATCCTGATCTCAGTAAACTTCCTATATTATATCATCTAGAAGGTGATGGTGGTAGATATGTTACAGCATCAGTTTGTACTATAAAAGATCCTGATACTGGTAGAAATGTATCTTATCACAGACTTATGGAGATAGATCGGAATAAGTTTACTGCTCGTCTTATTAAAAAGAGGCAAACTAGGACAACCTATGATAAGATAGAAGGAGATCTTGAGATGGCTGTCTGTATAGGTAACTCTGTTCCAGTGATGGTAGCAGCTTCTCTAGGTCCACCATCTGGTGTAGATGAGTTTAGTATAGCTAATACTCTTGATGAAACACCGCTTGTTAAATGTATAACTAAGGATCTTGAGGTTCCAGCTTATTCTGAGATAGTATTAGAAGGTAGACTTACAAGAGAGGTTGATAGAGAAGGACCTTTTGTTGATCTAACAGAAACTAGGGATTTTGAGAGACAGGAACCAGTTTTTGTAGTAGATTGTATAACACATAGAAGAGATGCTATGTATCAAGCTCTTATACCAGGTAGACTTGAACATAAAATACTGATGGGTATGCCAAAAGAACCTACAATCTATGATGAAGTTAGTAAGGTAGCTAATTGTAAAAATGTATATGTTACAATGGGTGGAGGTTCATGGCTTCATGGAGTAGTACAGATACATAAAGAACATCCTGATGATCCTAGGAAAGCAATAGAAGCAGCTTTTAATGGACATAAAAGTATGAAACATGTGGTTATAGTAGATGAAGATGTAGATATCTATGATCCTCTTGCTATAGAATGGGCGATAGCAACTAGATTCCAAGGAGATAGAGATCTTATTATAAAAACAGATCAACCTGGTAGTTCTCTTGATCCATCTGGTAAACATGAACCTGGTAAGAAAACACTCACTACTAAAGTCGGAGTAGATGCTACTATACCTGAGGGTGTAGATAAATCAAAATATGAGCGAGTAAGATATACCACTGTTGATCTCGATGAATATCTTAGATGAAGGTAGATATAGGGTATGGGTTGATAAACATAGTATTGGAGATGATATTGTATTACTTGTTGGAGGTGGAGAGAAACCACATATAGGTGGTATAGTAGTTTGTAAACCTAATGAACCAGCATATATTCTTTCTCTACCGAAACATAGAGATGTAGAAGCTTTAGAACTTATAGCATCTATTGTTTCTAAGAAGTATAATACAACTTGTACTGCTATAGGTGGTATACATATAGATAATGCTACAAAGGATGAGATAAAAAGAATTCTAGATAACTGTAGGAAACTAGCAGAGCTTATCTAGCGTCCAAATAATTTCTTTGTAACAATAGTAGCATAACAACCCTTTGGTAGAGTATAGGATAAAACTAGTTTCTTAAGAGATCTATAGGTGTTAATCTCATCATCCATAGGTTGAGAGATAACAAATTCTTCTGGAAAAATTATACATTTCCTCTCCCGTGTTTTAAAAAAATTTTTAGTAAAAGAATGGATATTAAAATCTTTTAGTGTAACTCCTTCTCTTTCTAACACTTTTTTGATGATATCTGATTCATATGGTGTAAGTTTTATAGTTTCGCTAATAGTTGGAAATAAACTAGGTATACCATCTAATTCTTCTTTTGTTAAATCTATATAGAATAATAGCGATCCAATATTATATTTAACAGGATACAATTTTTTATGATCAACTTGTTTTTTTAAAACCTCTTTTAAACATTCATTCCATAGGAAGCTTTGATATGCATTTATATGCATCTCTCTAATCTTAGATGGTATCTCACTATATGCTTTACACCAATCTCTTGTATCAAGATATTTTTTAATTATTCTATTGAAAACAGGGTTTCTAATAGTAATATTCTCTAGGTTATTCCAATTTGTTTTTATCAACCTCTTCTCATCTTTGATTTGTTTTTTCTCTGATTTTATATAACTAGTTAGGAAGATTCTAACTGCTTCTTCACAGTTTCTATATAATAGATATTTTGCTATAAATTTTTGATGTATTACACTACCGAAACGTTGTGAATCAAAATAATTGGGAACACCAGAGTTTCTAAGATAATTTACTCGTTCAAATATAATAGGAATTTTATCCTCTCTGATACATCTAACTGTTATCGTAAAACGATTACCTTTTAGTTCACCTGTTTTAATCTTTTTATTACTATAACCTATGAATTCTAGTTTAAGGTTTTTTATAGAAAAAGAATTGGTATCATATTTTGTTGGTATAGATATATATTGTTTTGTAATAGCATGTTTATCTTTCAACCCTGCGAATCCTATCTCTCTGATAGGTATATGTAGGTTAGAGGAGATGATATTGAGGGCTTCGAATGTATCTAATTCTTTCTTCTCTAATAGGAAAACCTTATGTTGTTTTTCTTTTCTACTAAACTCTCTATTTGGTATCTCTTCTACTATGAAATCAGATGGAATCTGTTTTAACTTCATCTTAACTTACTTTCAAAAGTTATATCATAATTTTTTAACTTATCCCATAGATATTCTAGTTTTTCCATTTATTAAACAAATAGCCTATTACTGATGGATCTATACCTCTCTATAATTTATTACTAAGAAGAACAAGGAAAATAC
>QMTB01000134.1 GCA_003649845.1 Thermoplasmata archaeon
CTTTTAAAGTTGTCCAATCGCTCTCAGCATCATATATATCCTTTGCTTTAACTTTAACATAGAAAGTCCCTTGTTGATCCCATGTATGTGAGATATTTATTTTTTCACCGGATTTATAAGGGCCAATCCAGTTGCTACTAGTGTTATCACCCCAATCTATGTAATAGTAAATTGGATTTAGATGGTAATCCGTTGTTTCTATACTATATTGATATTCCTCCCCTGGTTTACCTGTACTAGGTCCACTTATGGATGGAGTAGATGGAGGTGTATTAGATGTTACTTCTGCTAATTCTGCAAGTGTAGCAAGCATTAGTTTACTTACATTGGTTGCATAGTTTATATTCATTATCTTTATAGTATCGCCATTAGAGTGATAGTTTGGATTGAAATGATATTCATGATAGAATATTGAATCATAACCGAGACTCCAAAAAGAAGCATGGTCACTTCTTCCAAATAGACCACTTGGAATAGGTTTTGCAGATAGATAATCATTGTATTCTTGATAGACATCTACTGTAAAACTACATAACCATTCAGATTCATCATTATAGTAAACCTTAACTCTCTTTGCATCCTCTTCTTTTGGAGCATAACCAATCATATCTGCATTTAATACTCCAATGATATTATCTCCATTTTCATAGGCATCTACCACATAGAAATGACTTCCCAATAAACCTTGTTCTTCCCCAGCGAACACAACGAATTTAACAGTGTGATTGAAAGTATATTTGCTCATAACTTTAGCAGCTGATAAAACTGCACAAGTACCAGCACCATTATCATCTGCACCTGGGCTACTAGTAACACTATCATAGTGAGCACAGATAATATAGATTTCATCGCTACCATTATATATCCCTGGTATAGTCGCCTCAATATTACTAGCATTTTTTCCATGGTAGGTAAAATTATTAAATCTAACCTTTAAACCTAGTTTTTTAAATTCCCCATATATGTATTCTGCTGCTGCTTCACACGCAGGAGAACTTGTCACTCTTGGTCCAAAACTAACTATGTCTTCTAGATAATTCAAATAAATACTTTCATTTAACTGATTTATCATTGATAAAATATCTTCATAAGAATTAGAATAAGTTTGATACAACTCAGAGGATTCATTTCCTAAGATTGTGTTTGAGAAGGCTAGTAATAAAAATAGTGTTATCAAACTAAAATAAATCCTTCCATTCAACCTTCCATAGGATATCCATATACTCCTCATTTTTAATACCCCTTAATGAATTCTTTAATATACCTTGATATAATAAGAATATAACACTATTTAAAATATTTCTCCCAATTTAAATGAGTAGGAGAAGTTCATCTAAAAACATTTGAAAGAGGAAATCTACTTATGTTAGGGAATAATCCTTTTATATTTATCAACAATCCTATACGATTAACCCTTTTCTTTTATTGTTTCAATCTAATTATCTTTTTCCTTAGAAAGCTAAGATTTTCTATATCTTTATACCTTATTATATCTATGTAACTATTTCTGCTAGTCTATCTTCTTCAACTGCTTTTTTTATCTCCATTGCTATACGTTCACCATAGCTTATAGGTTTACCATATAGATAACTAGTATGAGGTGTAAAACTAGTGAGAGGACTACCAGGTATACGCATAGATACATCAAAAACAACCATCTCTTCCCTACCCTTCTCCGCAGCTATTGCACCTTGTAAAGCAAATGGACCAATTATACCAGGTGGATATTCTTTTTTAGTAGTAGAAACAAATTTTTCTCCAAGTTCAAAGATTTTTTCGATGATAGATTCCTTTGTAGTAGCAGCTATATGACCTGTTTCAATCATCTTTGGTTCTAGATATTTTAAAACCTCTAGTTGTTCATTCGCGGGTAACCTTATAAGACCATCTAGATTAGTCTGCCTTCTAATATCAGTACCCATAATTTCCAGTTCATCATCTATAACTGAATAAAAATAATTAAAATTTATAGGTGCTCCAACGATATATTCTTCTATAACAGCTTTCTCAAGAGCCTCCTTTGTTATAATCTTCTTCTCTAGGAGTTCTCTAGATTTATGTTTATAATCTTCATAAGAAGAAGCATAGAAGAATGCACGTTCATATCCTCTAATAGCTTCATTAACTTTAACTAATACTAGTCTATCTATCTCTTTAGGAGAAGAAAAAATCTTAGGGTATCTTATACCTGCTTTCTCAAGTAGATAGTATTGATTCTTCGGTACATCTCTCTCCTCGAGTTTAACCATACTACGAGTACCATATATTGGTAGTAAGAATTTATCTTCTATATCTTTGAAATCAAAATAAACCCAGAAGTATCTATTATGAACAAATATAGTATTCTTCTCTCGGAGAATCTCTTGAACCTCAGGTTTTATTATATCCGCAAAACGATCTAGGACAATAGTTTCATCTATACATCCTCTACCATCCTTACGAGTACGATAATACTTTGTATAGGTTTTTTCTCTACCTTTCTGACAAACAGCAAGAGTATGGAAGCCATACTTTTTTGCACCATGAGAAACATCTAGTCCAGAATGTCCACCAAGTACACCTATGGTTATATCACTAGTATCATATGAATCTATAATCTTCTCTATATCACTTCTTTTAATCATCTAAAGCACCTACTTATTTAAACTTTGGTCTCCTCGATAGATACACTGGTAGAGGTAGAGTATCCTGTGGATAATCTTTTATCTCCTCAATAATCGTGGAAACTAGGTTTTCTATACTCATAGGTTGATCACTGTTAAACTTTGGGTCTCTAAAACGGGGAGATACCAGATGTTGTTCCCTTTCTCTATCTCCTATAACAATTATTATTGGAACCCATTCCTTCTCAGCATCTCTAATCTTCTTACTAACGCTCTCTTCTCTATCATCAATATCTATCCTTAACATATAGCTAGGGGAATATTTTTTAAACTCTTCTAGTATCTCCTCACAGTCTTTAATAAATTCTTCTCTAACAGGTATAAGCCTTATCTGAGTCGGTGAAAGCCATAACGGTAGCATAGGTTTCTTACCTTGCATAGTTTTAATAGCTTCTCTCTCTAATAATGCATATACACATCTATCGATACTACCAGATATACTTGTATGTAAAATATAGGGATACCTTTGTTCTCCATTCTCATCTACATAAGTGATATTGAAACGCTCTGCATTCTCTACATCTACCTGTACAGTTGATAGAGCACTAGCTTTCTTCATAGAATCTATGACGTTAAACTCGAATTTCATTACGAAATAAAAATATCTCTCATTCCATAACTCAATGAGCACAGGTTTACCAGCTGCTTTCGCTAAATCCTTAGCAAGCTGTTCATTTTTCTCATAAAACTCTTTAACAAACCTAATAGCTACTTCATAATCTAAATTAAGATCTTGCATCCATCTCTTAGCAGTATGAAACTGACGTTTAAATTCTTCAGTAGCTTGATCAATATCAGCACAGAGAGTATGCATATCTGGCATAGTGAAACATCTAAGGCGCTTTAAACCGCTTAATTCGCCACTCTGTTCTCTACGGAAACTATAATGCGTAAGCTCATAGAGTCTAAGAGGTAGATTACGATAAGACATAGTCATATGATTCATAATCATATACTGTCCAAAACATGCAGCAAATCTTAGGAAAAACTGTTTCTTATCAGATGAAACAATATATTGTCTAGCAGGGAATTTTTTAACATAAGCGCTAAGAGCAGGATGTTCTAAATCATACATAATAGGAGTTTCAACCTGCATACCTCCTATACTTTTAACAATTCTATTGATATGCATCTCCAATAAACCTTTAATAAGTCTACCCTTTGGATACCATCTAAAATTACCTGAATCACTAGCAGGTTCATAATCAACTAATTCTAGAGATTGCATCATCTTAACATGCGCTGGTTCTCCCTCTACACGTCTAGAACCAGAGCTTTCATACTCATAGAATAACCTTAGATCTTCATAGTTACTGAAATCAAAGCTATCTGCTGGAATCAGATCTCCATCTGGAGTTAAAATAAACCATTCAGAATGAATCTCCTTCTCTTTTTCAACACTAGGTTTCTCAGCTTCTGATATAATCTCTCTAGAAAGCTCAGAAAGAGGATGGCCTTTACAGGATAGTTTAAAAGATTTATACCATCCAAAAGGCGCTCTTTTAACCGTAAAACCTCTGCTTCTAAGAGCATCTTCAATAGAAACTAGTATCTGAAAAGCACTTTTAGGAGAACTAAGATTTGATGAGAGATGTGCATATGGATAAAGCATTATATTTTGAACATTAAGTTGCTCTACAGTTTTCTCAATCTCATTAGAAGCATCTTCAACTATCTGCTCAGGAGCTTTCTCATCAACCTTTTCAACGGCAATAAATACAGCTAGAGCTTCATCCAATCTATCTCTATGATGTTCTGTTTCCTCAGGATGTTCAATAGCTTTCCCAGTTACCTCATATTCAATATAATCGCTATGTATAAAGAGTAGTTTCATAGATTCTTCCCTTCAACCAGGTGAATCTAATCAACATTTTTAAATATACTGATTAGACATGGAAATTATGGGGGAGGCGGCGGAGGTGTTACACACCGTGCTTAAAAAAACACAAGTACTTACTTGCAATCCCATCTCTCCGCCTAAGAGAGTAAATATCTTTTCCAATATAAGTATGTTTCGAAATTTCAAAATTTATGCAGAATATGTTATGTATTTTATAAAAATTTGTATAAATTGTAAAATTGTTAGCCCCATCTTTATAC
>QMTB01000135.1 GCA_003649845.1 Thermoplasmata archaeon
CCAAAGAGAACTTAAACCAGCAAGCCTTAACACCCTCCTCTTCCCACACTGTTGCATATTCTCTAAAGGGTTCACCCATGTCTCTTATTTCCTGACATTTCTCACATATCCATTCCCTTATGGTTTCTTTTATTCGTTCTACTCCTCTCCTCTGCTGACATATATCGCAGATATGTGGTTGTATTCCCTCTGGAATTCCTAGCATAAGGTATCTTCTGTACACTTTGGTACCTCTACAATTGAGAACTCTGAGTTGATTTTCAAACTCTTCTTTTGGCTTCTTCTTACATTCCTCTTTTTTGTATTCTTCAACACATTTTCTTGCTCGTAGAGTTTTTATATCCAGTATCGAACTTAATATTCCCAAATCAGCTAAAGTTTCCTCTACTTCTATGTAAAATCCCCATTCCAAAAACGGTTTGAATATTTCCTTTAAGTCCTGATGCAATGGAAGAAACAGTGTGATAAAGTCTGAAGTTGCAAATAGAACCTCATCTTTGTAATAACTTAAAATGCAATTTACAAGTTCCTCTCTTTTTCGGATCAAGTTTACATCATGTAACCTAACAAAAGAATGTGGGAATTTTATCCAGCATTTTACTAACCTTGCCTGCCATCTGCTTTTTGCGATATTGCAGGAGCTAAATTCTGTGCAATTACTGCAACCCCAATTGTTATTGCAGGTACCAACTGTTCGATTGCCTCCTTCAGCTTCTCTAATTGTTTTTACTTTTATTCCATTGTACTCAATTGCTAATGTACCGTCAGATTCTGTAACTACTCTGGTGTTCTTCTCAAGAACTCTGTAAATCTTGCCTACTAACTCAGCATGCGTGTAAAGAGAAGTAACATTTCTAGGAATAGATTTGTCCTCAGGAGTGAGTAGAAGATATTCTCTATACTTACTCAGAAGTTCCTCTCCAGATTGGCAATGTTCGATTTCATTGAACAAAGTTTTAAATCATTTATACTCTTAAATGCTGCCCAAGATTTTCCCTTCTTTTTTTGAGTGGTGTAATAACTTTTGTTCCATAGTTTTAGTATCCCCTCCTGAGTATGACCTCTGCCTAATTCTATCGTTGCTCTGGAAACAGAAGATGCTAAATGGTCTGCAATTATAAGTATAAACAAGTTATGTCTAAACTTTTTTGGGATTATATTCCACGCATCGATTTCAATTTGATCTATCTTTCTACAATCATGTCCTTTCGGGTAATCATCAACCCAACTATCGCTAATTACATCGTACCATATATGATGAAATTGCCCAAACCATGATGGAGAAGAGGGTTTAGCCAAAGTATAATCACCGAAATTAAATTGCTCAAAAGTATGTTTCCTACCCCTCGAAGTCCTCAATCCTATAGAATCTTTTAGACTATCATCAACTAACTTCCCTATATCATGCAGTTCTGGGACGAATTTTCTATGTAGGTTATCATTGCTAGCCATATTCATACCACCATAACTTCCTCACCGTAGATGCTAAACCCAATCTTGGTTACACGAATTGGCAAGTGTAAAGGGATTGATACAGTCTTATACTCTACACTAAATCCCCTTCCAACCTTCACAAACTTATATGGAACCTTCTCCACAATACAACCCTCGTAAACACCTTCAACAACACTCCAGACCTCTTTCGCCTCAACTTCCTCGACTTCCACTGGCTCAAAAACTTCAATATCAACCAGATCATCCGAACCTCCAAGATAAAGAGGTCTCTTAGGATTTAAAAGGGCTGAATGCACCTCTTTGATTCTTTCTTCATCCCCAACCAGAAATATTTCATAACTCGGCTCCACCAGAAACTCCCTGAACATAGGTGATGAGGGGAAAGTTCTCTCGTATTTTTTGCCAGTTCCTTTCAGCTTCAGAATCTTTGCCATCTCCCTACATTTCTCAAATCCCAGTGGCTTTATCCCGATTTTAAACCAATCTTGAACTCTCAGATCATCTCTGGGCAATCCAAGAGCGTTCGAGATCATGCCTCTGATTGTAGTATATGGCGGAATAACGTAGCTCAAAATAAGAGATGTGGAGGTTGGTTCTCTGAATGTGACAAAATATGGGCAATCAACTCTGAACTTTAACCCAAACATGGACATGTTAATCACAAAGTTTGCCCATCAAGATAATCCAACGCCTCTTTTATCGCCTCGTTTGTACTCTTAACTTCAACTCCGAGTTCTTCAAGCTTAGCCCTAACTTCATCCTCGTTTTCAATAACACCCGGCAAAACTCCGGCGATAATCTTAGAGCTATATTCCTTAATGTCTTTAATTACAGCCTCAATCCTTTCCAAATCCAATCCTCCATCGTTCAGCTTGAACGCCTTTTGAAGCCTGTGCGAATAAACATCCTGAAATGCCATCAAAATTATGTCTGGCGTGAAATCTGTCAGTAACCTCGCCTGTTTCGAGTAGTCAGATAGATATCTCAGTATTTCAATGACCTTGGATACTCTCTTTTTCCTTTCACTACCATCAACATAGTATTCGATTTCAACACTCCTCGTTTTCTCATCGACTTTCTCTTCTCCCCCAACTCTCGCAATATCGATTGCAATTCCACATTTGTACAGATTGACACCGATTTCCACATTAACAATGTCCCCTCTCATCTCTCCTTCTTCCATCCTGTGCCTTCTGGTCAGGAAATCAACTACAGCGTTGTCTTCAAAAGGCAGCAATCCCATAGCCGGAGAAACCTTAACCGGAGATACCCTTGTCACCGCTCCACCGGGGTGACCGTCTGGGTAACCCGGAATGACCGTTCCTTTCTTTATTGTCGTCATGAAACCAAACAAATCACAACCAATGCATCTCTGAATGTTCCCGCAAGTTTCTCCTTTATCGTTCGGAACGCACATGTATCCGCCATCAAGGTTTCTTCTGATCGCCTCTTTGAAATAGTACCTCATCGCCTGACCAGAAACGTATGGATACTCCACGCCATTCTTTTTGTATTTCTTGACGTCAATGAAATTCGCTTCTCCCTCTCCAGCATTTAGATTTGTCAGATCAGTTTGAGATAACCAAACTACCCCAATACACTTCATTTCTCTTCACCTCCTTTGGGCATCTTGCTTAACCTATCCAAAGAATAGTACATGGAAGCGTAAACTACAATCAAATCCCTTACTTCCTTCCATCCATCTTTGTTTCCCTCAACAACGTCTTTCGTAAGCTGAATTACATCATCCAGTGCTGTTGGTTTGATTTTCCTTAAAACATCATCTTTCAAACCGGGCAACTTCCGTGAGATTTCTCGAAGTACACTCCAGAATTCCTCGATATTCCTAACTTTGTCCATCTTGTACAGCAGCGATGCGTTGTTTTCTGAAATTTTGGCTACGATATTTCCAACACTTTTAATAGCGTCGAGCTTTTCCTTCTCAACACCCATTTTTTCCCACCTCCATTCAAAAATCAATTCCTCTAAATATTGCCTAACTTCAGAAGAAAAGAAAACATAACCTCCTTTTCTTGGTAATATACTGTTTGTAAAACTTCTAAAATCATCTAACAGAAAATGTTTAGATAAATTTTCCTGAATTTCTCTTGTGATGTTAGAGTCTATACCGCCCTTGTTCTGAGAGTAAAAATACATTTTTCTCATCAAGTCAGAATAAATTCTCTCCAATCTCTCACTTTCTTTAAGCTCCCTCATTACTCCAATAATTCCTTCATTGACGTTTAGGAAATCGATCTTAACATTTTTAACTGCCCCAAAGGGTATGTGCAAAACAGCCCAATCTCTTGCGATTATCTCATCTGTAGCATTTTCCACAAATTTTTCATAAAAACAAAGCAGTGTTGAATACTCTCCCGGAGTACGTTCAACATCTTGGACGTTTGGATTTACTTTGATATTGGAATATCTTTCGGAATTGTTTAATATTCCCGAGTAAACACAAAGTTTTTTGAAGCTATGGAGATCTCTTAAGTTCTCAAAGTAGGGCATAAACAAGTATGATCTCTCCCCCGGAAACGTTCTGTAAACCAACGCCTCATCAGTCCATTCGAGGATACCTACAAAATAGCAAAGAGGGCACAGATTATCGTAGTATTCTTTGAGGGATAAACTTCTACCATCCTTATAGCTTCTAACACCACTTAGACTGGCTATTTTTGTAACAAACGGGTGGTTTGCCTGCTGGAGTTTTTTAACACTCTTATCATATTTTCTCCCACATAAGATACACGTATTTTTACCCTCATTTAAACTGAAAATCTTAGAAACGATCTCGGCTGTTTTTTCAGGCTTGTAAATTTCTTCCTTTAAAGCAACTTTCCCACCAACTTTTTTCTCTTCTTGAATAATAACGTGGTCTTTTTTGACTTCTTTCCTCACTTTTGTTTTCCTATCTTCTTCGATAACAATTAGATTTTGTCTTTTGTCAAGTACTACTCTTGTTAATTCTTTAATGAACTTTTCTTTGTCTGCTATTTTGATTATCATTGAGTTTCCGGTTAATTCAGTTTCGCAGAATTCCAAATCATTGAGGATTCTGTAAAAGTTCTCAACCCCGTTGTCCATCCATGGATCACTAAATGTGTTGATTTCAATTGCGATAATCATAATTCACACCACCTTTACACCCTAAACCTATCATACGCCCTCCTTACAACCTCAACAACAAACTTGGCATCTTCTATGGCTTGCAAAGCCTCCTCAGCAGTGTACTCATCAAGTGGTATGAAATCCTCAGCACCGTAAAAACTCAGTTCTCTCTCTTTCC
>QMTB01000136.1 GCA_003649845.1 Thermoplasmata archaeon
TAGATATAGAGAACTAAAATCTTTTCTTACAGAGAATCTATCGAAGATGCCTCTAGGTAAAAATATAGAAAAGGAAATCAAAGAAGAATATGAAATATTAGAAGATGAAGAATTATTATTAGAAGAACTTAGAATATTTTGGACGCAATACTTTGATCAAAAATATCCATGGGAGAGATAAAATAAATATGAAAACCATAGGTATTTATACAAAAGATTTCGCCCTCTACTATGATATACTTAAGGTTTTGAAGAAAAGAAAGATACCCTATGTATCTCTATCTTCTATAGAACATATACCTCATCGTATAGGTGTAATACTTACATCTAATAGCGAGATCCATGATATAAAAACATCTAAGGTGATAGCAGCTGATGCCTATGAATCTATAGATCAAGCAGTTGATAAAGCACTTCATATACTAATCGGTAAAACATTGTATACACAGGTTTCTATTGGTATAGATCCAGGGGAGAAACCAGGTATAGCAGTTGTAGGAGATGATATACTATTACAGAAGAAACAAGTAGATTCCCCTGAGGAGGTATATGAAACTATAAGATGGATTCTATCAGAATATCCAGCTAGAGAATGTATAATAAGGATAGGTCATGGATCTATTACTATAAGAAATAGGATTATAAACTCTCTTATACCCCTTGGTGTATCAATTGAGATAGTAGATGAAAGTAAAACATCTCTAGATCATCCTAGATCAAAACGTGATGTAGAAGCAGCAGCAGCTATAGCTATGCTTAAAGGTGGTAGAGTTCAACGTCGTCTACCATTTGAACCAACTAAAGGGGAGATAAGAAGGATACAAGAGAAAAGTAGGATACTATCAGAGGGGCGTTTCACTATATCAAAAGAAAATGCAATCCTAGTATTAAAAGGTGAGATAACTCTTAGAGAAGCCGTGGAGAAGGAAAAAAGCCAGAAACGTTTATGAATTTGTATCATATGCATCTTGGGTAAGAGTAATGAAGATATCAACAGCTTTAATAAGCGTATCAAATAAGATAGGTATAACTGATTTTGCAAGAGATTTATCTAAACTTGGAATAAAGATTCTATCAACAGGTGGAACAGCTAAACTATTGAGAAAAAATGGTATACCAGTTAGAGAGGTTACAGAGGTAACAGGTTTCCCAGAGATATTAGATGGTAGAGTTAAAACCCTTCATCCTAGGATACACGCTGGTATATTAGCTAAACGTGATGATAAAAAACATATGGAAACATTAACTGAACATGGTATACAACAGATTGATATGATAGTTTGTAACCTCTATCCTTTTGAAGAAACTATTCAGAAGATAAATGTATCAATAGAAGAAGTTATAGAGAATATAGATATAGGTGGTCCAACTCTTATAAGAGCTGCAGCTAAAAACTATAGAGATGTAATAATTATAACTGATCCAAAACAGTATGATGATATTATACAATCTCTTAAAACAAAGGGAGATGTAGATATTGCAGAGAGAGAAGAATTAGCTATCAAAGCTTTTACTCATACAGCAGAGTATGACGCTATAATATCTAGATATCTTAGAGAGAAATGGACAAATGATATATTACCAGAGAAAATGCCTATACCTTTAAGGAAGAAACAGGATATGAGATATGGGGAAAATCCTCATCTCAAAGGATCCTTCTATATTATACCACCTGAAACAAATGAACCTTGTATAACAACAGCAGTTCAACTACAAGGTAAACCATTATCCTATAATAATATACTTGATAGCGACTGTGCTATTGAAACTATAAAAGAGTTTAAAGAACCAACATGTGTTATAATTAAACATGCAACTCCCTGTGGGATAGCAAGTGCATCTACTCTACTTAAAGCATGGAGGGATGCATATGCTACAGATACCTATTCGCCTTTTGGAGGTATAGTATCTTTTAATAGAAGAATAGGTAAAAGAGTGGCAGAAGAGTTAAAAAAACTATTTCTAGAGGTAATTATAGCACCTAGTTTCACTAGAGATGCTTTAAATATCTTCCAGCAGAAGAAGAATCTTAGACTATTAGAGGTTAAAAAATTAGATAAATATGATGAGAGAAATAGAATACAATTTAGAAGTGTTATAGGAGGAATGCTAGCTCAGGAGAGAGATATAACACTTATATCTCCAAGAGAATGGAGGGTTGTTACTAAGAAGAAACCAACTGAAGAGCAACTTAGATCAATGGAGTTTGCTGTTAGATGCGTGAAACATATAAAATCCAACTCAGTTGTATTTGTAAAAGGAACTAGAACAGTAGGTATAGGAGGAGGACAAACAGCTAGAGTAGATGCTACATGGATTGCAACAAAGAAAGGCGGAGAGAATATAAAAGGCTCTATTATGGCTAGTGATGCATTCTTCCCCTTTAGAGATGCAGTAGATGTAGCAGCAGAAGCAGGTGTAGAAGCAATTGTTCAACCAGGTGGAAGTATAAGAGATGAAGAAGTAATTAAAGCAGCAGATGAACATGGTATAGCAATGGTTTTCACAGGGCAAAGATATTTCAAACATTGAGGATGAAAATGAATATAGTTTGTAGAGATGAATTAGCAAGGATAACATCTATAGATAAAAGATTGACACCGAATGTATTCTTCATCTCCACTCAACATATAATGCATCCAGAATTTGCAGATTTTATATTGGAATCTAATATAGTATCATCTAATAATATCGAGATTGTTTTAGAAGAGAAAGAAGATGAAATAGAATGTCCACTTGTTACACCCCTTGGTTTCCCAGAAGCTGAGTTTAAAAACCATAAACTTACTGTGGCAGATAGAGGAGAATATAAAGATAAGGGAGATACACTGGTTATACTACCATATGGTAGACAGATCTTTGAGAATCCATCTCTTTTTGTTGATAAAATACTATCTATAAGGAGGAGAATAGGATGGGAGAAACTATTCTATATACCTGGTATAGGTTCACCTATGAGCTATGCTCTACTAGCATATATGGGTATAGATTTCTTTGATTCTCTAAATGCTATAGTTGCAGCTAGAAGAGGAGAACTTCTATTTCCTATAGGTAGTTATAGTATAAATGAATTAGAAGAGATACCTTGTAGTTGCCCCGCATGTAGGGCATCTAAAACCTTCTCCTTTCAAGATATACTTCAACATAACTATTATATGATCTATCAGGAGTTGAAACTTGTTAGAAATGCTATAAGACTAGGTAAAATTAGAGAACTTGTAGAACAACGTGTTAGAGTTAAACCCCATCTAATATCAATACTGAGATTCTTTGATAGAAAAGGTTTCAAGGAGATAGAAAAATATGTGCCTCTAGTTAAATCAAATTCTTTTCTAGTTTTAACAGAAGATTCCTTTAATAGAGTAGAGGTTAAACGTTTCCAACAGAGGGTTATAGATAGATATATTAAACCTAGGAATCCTTCTATTCTCCTCCTTCTACCTTGTTCTTATAGGAAACCTTATTCTTTTTCACCATCTCATAGAAGATTCAATAGTATACTACAGCAGCTTGATAATAGATATATTCTACATGAGGTTATAGTAACATCACCTATAGGTGTTGTACCAAGGGAACTTGAATTGGTATATCCCGTAGCAAATTATGATATACCTGTAACAGGGGTTTGGAGTGATGATGAAGAAAAGATGATTCAAGGTTTATTAAAGAAATACTTGGAGAAAAATAGGTATAAAGATGTAGTATTATATCTACCAGAGGAACTTAGAAGAATAACTAGTGAGGTAATTAGAAACCCTATAATAGTAGAATCTAAGGAGAATCTGACATCTAAGAAAACATTGGATAAACTATTAGAGGTTTTAAAGGATTTAACAGAGAAATATAACTATGTCTCCTATGATGAACGTAGATTAGAAGATATGAGGTCTTTTCTCTCCTATCAATTTGGAAAGGAAATCGCAGATGTTTTAATTAGAAAATCTACTATAAAAGGTAGATATCCAAATCTTAGGATAATATCTAATGGGAAGCAAATAGGTATGCTTACTGGGGAGAGAGGGTTTGTTTCTCTAACATTAGAAGGAGCAGAGAGATTAGCATCTACAGGTAGATACTATGTAGAAATAGATAGAGATTTTAAACTCAAGGGATCTGTCTTTGCTCCAGGTGTTATATCTGCGGATCAAGATATTAGAATAGGAGATGAAGTATGTATAATGCAGGATGATAAACTATGTGCTGTTGGAGTAGCTAAAATGCCAGGGGAGGATATGGTTTTATATCAGCATGGAGAAGCGGTTAATGTCAGACATAGAATCTAGGTTTTCCTCAGAGGTTTAAAAGAACCGCAAAAAGGGCAGGAGAAAACCTCTATATTAGGATTTAAATCCCTGCCTTCTGCCCATACAGTTAACTTCTCTCCACAGCTATTACAAGTAAAATTTATACCGTCTGATTTCTCCACTGGTAGAGTATTATGTGTAACCGGATGGAAAAACTCTACTCTACCTATACTTCCACATATTGGACATCTTAATATCAAAGGTTTCCTGCCGTTTTTCCTAGATTCTTTAACAGCGAATATACCATTACAGATGGGGCATCTAAAATGATAGAGTTTGCCATGTAGAGAGATTCTAAATAACTCTCTTTTTACTAGTTTAGAGGAGTATATTTGGAAGAGAAAAACTGTTAATACAAGTAACATAGAATATAATAGAAGAGTGATATAGAGTATCTTATTGAGAGAGGATCTATATATATAGGATAAGGA